>JANODS010001179.1:0-1158 GCA_031412835.1 Acidobacteriota bacterium
GCGGATCGGTGACATATTCATCATTTGCTGTTAGAGAAGGGATTGAGTGTTCGGCAGGCGGCGCTGTTGCTGTACGGGGTGGCGCTGCTGCTGGCGATTTTGAGCCTGGTTAGCTCGGTAACGCAGGATTCCTACGCGGGCTTGGCCTTTTTTGATTTTCTGGGGGTGCTGTTTTGCGCAGTGACCTGGATGGGCGTGCAAGGGCTGGGATACGTGGAGATTAATATGGCTGGAAGATTACTGATTGGCGGTGGATTTCGAAGGATGCTGCTGGGGCAGTTGGCTTTAAGGACGTACCAGGAGAGTATGAAGTCCGTGAAAGACGCCAGCGGGGCTTGGAAAGTGGTGCAGGAGACGGCGCGGGAGATGGGATTCCACCGGGTGCAATGGAAGGTGGCGGGGACGGAGTGGGAGGCGCGGGTGAAGGAGGAGGTGAGTGGGGCGGAGTGGACGGCGGAGCTGCCGCTACGGAATGGGGATTGGGTGAGGCTGAGTCGGCCGTTTGATTCGACGGTGCACCAGGCGGCGATGGGGCCAGCCTTTGTTGAATTTGGGGACAGCTTTAGAGGGACTTTGATGGAGAAGAGTAAGGGGTGGGAGGGGGAGATGCGGCGGGCGGCGGGGGCTTAGTTTCAGGAGGGTGGAAAGGGGCTTCGGCCCCTTTTGGTGTTTCTGGGGGGGAGAAAGATGTCCGTGGCGGTCGGTGCTCGGTAACGGGTTGGAGCGCAGCGGGTGGGACGACGGGGCGGATGAAATCGTAGCGGCGGAATGGTAGGTTATAGGAGAGGAGGAGTTCAATATGGCGCAACAGGTGACGTTACCGGATGAGTGGGTCGAGTTTGTGGAGCAGCATGTGCGGGGCGGGGGGTATGCGGATTCGAGCGAGGTGGTGTCGGCGGCATTGGCGGAGTTGGCGGCACGGGAGTCGGAAGGTTCGGTAGACGATATGACGCCGGAAGAGTTGAACGAATTGCGGCGAAGGATTGATTTGGCGGATGCTCAAATTGCCCGCGGTGAATACTACACCTATGAGTTGAGCCCCGGAGGGAAAGAGGCGTTTCTCGAGGATGTTCGGAGAGGAGGACGGGAGATAGCACGGCAGCGGGCAGCGAACCGTAAATGAGGGCAATTGTTGTTGCTCCGCAGGCCCGACAGGCG
>JANODS010001180.1:0-11703 GCA_031412835.1 Acidobacteriota bacterium
TTGAAATTGCGATAGACGGAAAGGTCGTGGTTTAAGAAGCCAGGGCCTCGAAAGCTGTTGGTGCCCAGATTGCCGAGCTCACCGCGGGCTGGCGCGCGGAATCGTTCGGTTGGCGGAAGGCTCGGATCGGTGACGGCAAGTCGCGCGGGAAACGAGCCGCTGCCGGTAACGTCTCCACCGGTGACCAGGGTGATGCCGGGGGTAAAGGGTGCGCCAGTTTGTCCACGGGTGATGCCAGAAAACTGCCATCCGCGGGCGAGGCGATGCTTCCAGGGGAGCGTCCAGTTGTAGTTGATGCCGACGACCTGCGTGCGGTCGTAGTTGAGCGGCCCGTAGTTCCAGGCTCGCGGACTGAAGAACGGGTTGACCGTGAAGCCGTCGCTGGAAGAAGTACCGAGCGCTTTGCTGAAGGTGTAGCTGACGCCCCAGTTGAAGTTCCGATTCATTCGCTGGGTGAAGCGAGTCTGAAGGGAGTTGTAGTTGGAGGAGGCCGCGAATTCATAGAGGAAGATGTCGCCGTAGCCTTGGATGGGGCGAAGGAAGTTGTTCGCAAGGGCGGCCGTGGGGCGCGCGGGATTGGCGTTCTGAGGGTTCTTATCGAGATGGGTGGAATAGAGCGGGATCGCGTTGATATTGCGTTGCCAAAGTTGATGACGACTCAGGGAGCCGACGTAGGAGATATCCATGAGGAAGGTTCTGCCGACCTGCTGCTGGATGCCGAGCGAGTAGTTATAGGTGGTCGGCATGGGGTTGTTGCCAAAGATGGCGCGGACAGTGCCGGAGGGTGCTAGAACGCCCTTGCCCGCGGTTTCGGCTAAGCCGTCCAACGTGCCGTAATAAACCGTCGGCGTGAAGATGGACGGAGGATTGGGCAGCATGTTGTAGGTCATGTTGCCTTGGATGCGATCAAAGAACACGCCGCCGCCGCCGCGAATGGCGGTGCGTCCGCGACGGAACGGATCGTAGGAGAAGCCGAAGCGGGGAGCGGCCATCATCTTGGGCACTTCGTAGAGGCCGCGAGGGAGTCCATTCTTTCCGCCTTGAATCATGCCGATAGCGGGAGTGCCGTAGCCGGGCGCAAAAGTACCGATAAAGCCTTCCGGGTAGTTGGTGCCGTCAGGGGCTTGGGCTACGGTCCGACGATTGGCGTCCAGCGCCGGACGCAGGAGAACAGGGGCTTTGGCGGGATCGTAGGCGTCCGGCGAGAAGGTGTAGAGCTGGTTCAGCTTGTCATAAGTCGGCTGATTGGCGTAGAATCGGACGCCGAAATCGAGGAGTAAGTTCGGCTTAATGCGCCATGCGTCCTGCGCGTAGAACTCGATGTTGGTGAAGTAGTAATAACCGCGGGGGCGGGCGGAGGCTTCGGTATAGGAGTTATAAGAGCCGAGGGCCGCGTTTGAATAGGCGAAGTTGGTGTCGTACTCGCTGAGGGCGTTGACGCCGAAATCGAGCGTGCCGCGCGTGGCGGCATTAGCGCTCTGATCTTTACGGGCTCGTTCGTAATAGACGCCGAAACGGAAGGTGTGCGTCTTCCAGATCTTGCTGAGGTTTTCGACCACCGATAGAATCAGGTTCGAATTGTCGTAGGGAACTCCGTCGCTCATGTTAACGCTGGCTGCGTTTTGCACCCCGCCGAAAGCGAAATTAGGAATGAAGTTTCCGGCGTTCAGGCTCGAATTGAACTGCGGTACGTTGATGCCGAGTTTCGTGCGGTCGACTTTGTCCGGGAAGACCGGCTTGTAGGTGAGATGATTCTGGCTGACGCCGAGGATGAGTTCGTTGAACACGGTCCGGGAAACTGAATAGGTGGTATGCAGGGTCGCGCCGCGACCCGGTTGGCGAAAGTCTATGGGAGTGAGGGGGATGTTCACGCCTCCGTTTACCCAAAGGCCCCACGGGACCTCCTGCCGATCCTGGGTGTTGCTAATGCGGAGATAGGTTTGTAACTTCGTGAAGGGTTGAAAGTCGAGCCGGAGAATGTCGGTCCGCCGGGGATAGCTGCCGCTTTGGGCGGAGATGAAGTTCCACTGGTCGCGCCGATTGGGGATGGGGTCGACGAAGTTCGGCAACGGGAAGATGCCGAGCACCTTCTGCCCGATCGGGTGAAGGCGGCTAGGCGGGATGATGTTTCCGGGGAATTGGAGCTTGTTGTTGGCCGCGTCCCGGTTCGTCAGCGGATCGCGAACGACCCGCGCCCGACCGTTTGTGTCCCGGCTTTGGGAGAAGTCGCCGCCGCGTTCGAGCGCCGTGGGCACGGTCACGGTGCGCGAGCCGTACTCGATGAACTGGCTCTGAAACTCCTGACTCCAGAAGAAGAAGAGCCGAGAGCGATCCCGATTCCAATTGCCGGGGAGGTACACGGGTCCGCTGACTTGGTAGTTGCCGATGTTGTAGCGGTACGGTTGCCGTTCCACGCCGCGTTGGTTATTGAAGAAGCTGTTCGCGGAATACCGTTCGTGGCGATTGAAGTAGCTGCCGCTACCATGAAACTGCTTGCCTCCACCGCGCGTGATGATGGTGATGGCACCTCCCGAATTGCGTCCATATTCCGCCGCATAGTTCGACAGGAGGACCTTCACTTCTCCTACGGAGTCCATCGACGGCATGGAGTGGACGCCGCCGTTGGAGCCGGTGTCTAGCGTGGTGACGCCATCGACGCTGACGTTTTTTGAGTTGTCTCGCCCGCCCGAGAGAAAGAGCCCGCCTGTGCCGTTGTTCGATGGCGATTCGCGACCGTCGCTGGTATCGATTACGCCGGGGAGCAGTCCAACCGCGTCCATCACGTCGCGGCCGCGTAGGGCCAAGTTCTGTAGCTCCTCCTGCGTGATCGATGCCGATTTTTCGCTGGAACCGAGTTGTACTTGCGCACCAGCCGCTTCCACGGTAACGGTCTCGGCGGTTTCGCCGACCTGCAGTTTGATTCGGCCCAGCGTTCGCTGTTCGCCCGAGTTCAGCGCGATCTCGGTCTGCTGATACTTCTTGAAGCCGCCATGCTCGATGGAGATGGTGTACTGGCCAGAGGAGAGATCAGGAAACGAGAAGTAACCGGCTTCGTTTGAAGTGGATACTTTTTGAAAACCAGTTCTGCTTTGCCGGGCGATCACTTGAGCTCCGGGGATGATGGCATCGGACTGATCGACAATGGTGCCGGAGAGGCCAGAAGAAATATTCTGCGCCGACAGAACGAAGGCAAAAGAGAGCAATGCGACAGCTAAGCGAAACATAGATGTCGTCGATCATATCAAGCGCGATGAAAAGCGTTAGGCTAACGTCAGCTCATCTATAGTTAAGGCGGAAGCGGACTGGCCGGCGAGTTCATCGCAAACCTTCACGACGGTCTCGCTGGCGATCTCCACCATCGTATTCCACGCGTTCACTCGGGGATAGGCTTGAGCGGTGGTGGCCAAGAAAACCTTGCTGCCCGAGATCTGTGCTTCGGGGCGATCAGCGAGATAGTTGACGGGCCAAACCGGTTCGACGAAGGGCGCGCGGAAGACCTTCACTTCTTCCACCATCGATTGGTGGAAATCTGGATAGAGCGAGGTGAGCGCTTTTTGGGCCTGAAACTCCCAGTCGTAGTCGCTGCGGCTGTAGGTCTCGCTGTCTTTGTGGCAGTAGTTCATCAGGTAGACCAAGTGGCGGCCATTGGTCTGTTCCAGCGGAACGACATGGGTGGTTTCGACGAGGCCTTGGAAGGCAAAGCCCTGTTTCACGATCGCGTTCCAGTAGTAAGGCTGAAGGCGTTGCTTCAAGATCAGGACGACGTTTA
The DNA here is from genome assembly GCA_031412835.1 of Acidobacteriota bacterium. Lineage (GTDB taxonomy): Bacteria > Acidobacteriota > Terriglobia > Bryobacterales > Bryobacteraceae. Next base: position 3,770 of record JANODS010001180.1, read on the forward strand.
CGACACCTTGATAGACCAAGTCCGACTGGGGGACTTCGCCGTGAATCCGTCCACCGGCAATTTTCTGCAGAAGAGGCATCGGCAGCGTCGAGATCACGGCCGAAAACGGCTCCCACTGGTCTTTCGTGTTGACCTGAACACCGCTCGCTGTTTCGTGGAGACCCTGCACCGGCGTCTTCAAGCGAACCTTGCCGCCCATGCGCACGATTTCGCCCGCGAGTGCGTCAGCGATGGCGCGATAGCCGCCTTCGACGTAACCCTTCACCTCCTTTGCGCCACCTTTCTCCCGAGTTAGTCGGCTCCAGAACCAGTAGGCCGGGACAGTATCGTAGAGGTCGCCGAACTTGGCGGTGAGCAAGGGACGCCAGAGCTTTTGAAACACCGATGCGCCGAAGATGGACGTAAGCCAGGATGCGGCGGTGATGCGGTCGAGCGCCGCGCCATCTTTGACAAACTTCGTGATGTAGGCGGCACCGACGGCGGTACGCAACCGTTCTGGAATCGTCAACGCGCCGAAGCGGAGAAGGTCGAGTGGCGTGTTGAAGGGGTAGAAGGCCTCTTCGTATTGGAAGCCCATCCCGGTTTCCTGCCACCGAATGGTCCCGGCCAGGTCTAACTCCTCAAGCAGGCTCAGCAGAGGCGCATCGGAGTTGAGCATCACGTGATAGAACTGCTCCATCACGGCACCCTTGTATTCGAAGGTGCCACCCAATCCGCCCAGCGCGTCGCTGGCTTCAAATAGGGTGACGCTGACGCCCTGCTGGAGGAGCCGATAGGCGGAAACGAGACCGGAGATACCGCCACCGAGGACGGCAACTTGATGATGATTGGGGAGAGTGGTGGTGGGCATCATATGGGGAATCCTTCTAGAAGTTATTCGTCAATCGCAAGCCGGCCCCATGCCAGGCGCTGCTTCGCCCAACCGGTGAAGACCGAGGCGGTAGCCATCCGCATGAGCGATAGGTGACCCAGGATAGAGTCCATGATTTTGATCTTCGACTCGCCGAACTGACGTTGTGCGACGGGCATCGGAACTTCTTTGACACGGAAGCCTTGGGCCAAGCTCTTCACCATGATCTCGGCGACGGCCGAGAAGCCGTTCGATTGGAAGGGGGTCCGTTTGATTACCGAGCGGCGGTAAGCGCGATGCATGGGGGTGAAGCTGTGAACTGTGTTGCCCAGGATCATCGTGTAAATCCGGGAGGCGGAGCGGCTGAGAAAGCCGCGGACGGGGTGGCAAGTGGCCTTTTCGCTGTCTGGGTGCCAAGGGGAGGCGGTGACCAAATCAGCACCCGCTTGCAGCATTTCGACCATGCCGGGAAGAGTTTCGGGGGAGAACGTACAATCGCTGTCCATCGTGCAGATGTAGGGGGAGTCAGCGTATTGGAACCCGGTCCGCAACGCGGCGCCCAGGCCGCGGTTCTTGGAGTGGTGGACGACGCGGATCCAATCGTAGTGATCCATCATGTGGTTCAAGACCGAACCAGTGGCGTCCTGCGATCCATCGTTAATGAAGAGAACTTCCCAGCGCGGCATCGATCCAGTGGCCCGCATCGTGTCCAACCGGGAGAGGAGTTGGGGGAGACCTTCGACTTCGTTATAGCAAGGGACAATCAGCGTGACCAATGGTGCAGACATTTGAACTTCCAGAGCAAGAATTTGGGATGACCCATTCTGGAAATTGCGGCGGTACCATACACTCGGTCGAAGGTACTTGCGGTACCAGAACAGGCATGGTCCATCGGGCTAGACCGGGTCTTGGTACTTTTCGCCTAGAAGCGAAATAACTTGAGCTTTATCAAGCAGATATGTCCGGTATGGCGGCGGTGGTAGCTCTCTAGCCCGGATGGGGTCTAGCTCCAAGAGCACTGATTCCACGGCAAGTTTCTCTGTGTTCGGCGGTGTTTTGCAAGCGCCCGGTGGACGCTATCCAGAGAGCGTCGCGGATGCGGTACTCTGGTCACAAGACATACTGCTAGACGGTGAGGTATTCCGCGCTGTTCCGAAAGTGAACCCGGATCGATTTGGCTTCGGTCGGCATTGAGCCGCCCACCGCCTGGATCTGGAAGATCAGGAAGAACCGCTACCGCCTCATTGGACTACCAGGAAGCTAAAGAAGCGGTCGTGGGACGGAGTGGAAACAGGTCTACTATGCCAGCCGCGCACATGAAACAGGCAGGAATCGGGGAGGCGCCGCCCCCCTCGGTTCCCCCAAACCGGACAAAGCAATTCATCCGCGGCGCAGCCGGAATTCCTCAAAAGGCAAGTCCCGCCCCGCACTAAGGATTAAAGACTACATGCAAGAACGCCAAAATATCGCCGTATTTGTCGACTACGACAACATCGAAATCGGCGTGAAGTCGACGTTGCGTCGCGAGTTCGACGTCTCGCTCCCCCTCGACGCCTTGAAAGAACGCGGCGACATCGTTGCCAAGTTCGCCTATGCCAACTGGAGCCGGCAAGAGCCGGCCGTTCGCCAGATGGCTGAGAACGCGGTCCAGATGGTGCAGAGGCTGCCTTCTCCGAGGGGCGACAAGAACGGCGCGGATATCAATCTCGCCCTGGACGCGCTGGAGATGGCTTTCACCCACAAGAACGTGAATGCGTTTGCCATCATCAGTGGTGACAGCGATTTCATTCCGCTCGTGAACAAGCTTCGGGGCTACGGCAAGACCATCTACATCGTTGGGGGAAAGGCTTTCACGTCCAACATCCTTCAACAGAACTGCCACGAATTCATCAGCTACGAAAGCCTACTAACCGACGACGTGCGCGTGATTCCGGAACGGAAATATGTTCTGGGTCCGGTGCGGGAACCTGTTCCGACGCGGGAACCGATAGTCCGGGAGCAGGCACCGCCTCGCGAGCAAGCCCCGCGAGAGCAAGCGCCTCCGCGCGAGGCTGGTTCTCAATCTTCGGGCCAGTCGTCCAGCGGTGGCTATCGTCGAGGGCGTCCGCAGCCGCTTGAAGTCACCCAAGCGATGCCGCTTGTTGAACGCGCACTCAATGTTCTGCAGCGCCGCGGTGTTCAGCCGCAGCTCGGATTGCTCAAGAGCACGATGAAGCAGCTCGACCCGAGCTTCAACGAGCGTTCTTACGGTGCTAGCGCCTTCTCCGAATTCATCGACAAGATGAAGGTAGCCGGGTACATTCAGCTCCATGGTACCGAGGGCCGGTACACGATTGAACTGCTTTCGGCCGCGGCCGCCGCGGCAGCCGAAGGTGCCGCCAATAAGAAGCACGAAGCGTTGCCGCTTCTTCGCCAGGTGCTCGAAATCTACAAGCTCGATATGGAAGACGGTGCCAGCACCGACACCGTTGCCGGCTGGATGAGCAAGATCCACGCCGACTTCGACATGAAGAAGTACGGCTATCAGGAATTCAACGAGTTCCTGAACTTTGCCCAGGACAACTTCATGGTCCGCATGGAGCCGGACGAGCAGCGCGGTATGACGGTTTATTTGGGGGCTGAGTTCGCACCAGCGGCACCGGAGCCGGAGCCCGAACCGCTGCGCGAAATGGCCGCCGGGGCCTCCGCCGCGTCGGTGCTCGCGGAGTCAATCGCCGAAGAGGAAGCAACCGAGGCGGTTGCGGCATCGGAACTGCCCGCTGAACCGGAGAAGCCTGCTGTTCGTCGGGGTGGTAGTCCGTCCCGTAAACGTGCCGCCGCGCCCGCCAAAAAGGTGGCCACCTCCAGCGTCCGTCGGCCCCGCACCCGTAAGCCCGTTGAGTAACCAACTATCGTTATGATCGAACGTTTCCACATTCCCGGCGCGCCCGCGCCCGCCGGGCCTTACTCCCACGCAGTCCGGGCGGGTGACTTTATTTACGTCAGCGGCCAGGGCCCTTTCAATACAGAGACCGGTAAGTTCGAACTCGGCGACATTCGCAATGAGACGCGCATCGTCATCACCAATATCCAGAAGATCCTGGAAGGTGCTGGTGCCTCGCTGGCGGATGTCGTCAAATGCTCAGTGTTCCTCAAAGACATCGCGGAGTTTAGTGCGATGAACGAGGTTTACAGCGAGTTTTTCGGGGCAGCGAAGCCGGCTCGGACAACCGTGCAGGCGTTGGCGCCCAATCCAGAGATGCGCGTCGAGATCGACTGCGTCGCTTATAAGCCACTCGGTTAGAACATGACCGCCGAACAGATCGCCGCGGAGGTCTTGAGCCTGCTTGAGGCTTCCGCGGACGCCGACTACTACGGCGAACCGATTTCTCAACTTGCCCACGCGCTCCAGGCGGCGCAATCCGCCCGCGATGCTGGTGCGGATGACGAGTTGATTCTGGCGGCGCTGCTGCATGATATTGGACACAACATTGACGACCCTCGCGCCATTCGTCACGGCGATGTCGGCGTGATCAACCACGACGACTTGGGTTCGTTATGGCTCGCCGAACGCGGCTTCTCCGCCCGGCTCCGCACTCTAGTCCGTGGGCACGTCGACGCAAAACGATACTTGGTCGCCACCAACGCCAACTATGCCAAGCGCCTTTCCCCCGCCAGCACCGAGACCCTGGTTCATCAGGGCGGCCCCATGTCTATCGAAGAGGCGACCGCCTTCGGCGAAGCTCCCGAACTCAAGGATTGTCTCCGCCTTCGCAGTTGGGACGAGCAGGCCAAAGAGCCCGGACGGCTCGTCACCCCGCTTGAGTCTTACCGCGCGATGATCGTGACTCACTTAACCGGCACGGCGCGCCCGGTCCAACACGGATGAGCCTTCAGGCCGAGTAGTCCGAACACGGTGGGTGCCGTGTCGAGCGAATCGATTGCCGCGGTCAACTCCCGTCCTCGCGCCACCCCCGGCCCGGCCAGGATCCACGGCACCTCCAACTCGCGCATCGTGGGGTGGCCATGACCCTTTCCGGTGCCACCATGATCAGCCACAATCGCGACCAGCGTCTGCGACAGCGGCAAAATCGCCAGAAGCTCGCCGATCAACCGGTCGGCTTCCTCCACCGCCTGGACATAGTCAACCGACTCCCATGCCTTGTCGTGGCCCGCATGGTCGACGTCGTCCAAGTGCAGGAACAGCAGATCGGGGCGGTGCGCTTTCCAATAGGCGATTGCCGCCGCGGTAGCCGCCGGCGACCCCTTCACGTGCCTCGTTTCGTTGGTCGAAGCCTTCTCCACCAGCCGACCGAAGCCGGCCCAGTCATGCACCACCGCCAAGTGCGCCTTGGGTCGTTGTGACCGCCATTGGCTGAACATCGTCGGGAAGATCTTTTCCGGGCCGGCGCAGACAGGTTCAATCGCGTGGTTGAACCGCTCCCATTCGTTTGAGTCCACGCCGTGTTGCGCGGGCCCGGCTCCGGCGATAATCGACATCCAATTGGGGCTGGAAACCGTTGGCAGTACGCCACGCGCATGCAATGTCCATACCCCCCGGGCCATCAGCCCTTTTAGGTTGGGCATTTTGGCTTTCTGAAATGCTTCGACGCCCAAACCGTCGATGCCGATGATCACGACGTGGCGTGGTGCCGCGGTAGCCATAACGACGGAAAAAAGAAAGAGAATCAGCTTCATGGGCTGCTTTCATCATCTCGAAATCTTGTCACGCTAGAGTAAATCTTTCATGACAACGGAAGATCTCCGCAGTTGGCGTATTCGGATTTTTGCCCTAACTTGGATTGCCTACGCGGGCTTCTATCTCTGTCGGAAGAATTTCAGCGTGCTGATGCCGCTACTCCAACAGAATACCGGCATCACGAAAGACCAGCTCGCCAACGCAATTTTCGGATACAGCCTGATGTATTCGATCGGTCAGTTCTTGATGGGCACGTTGTCCGATCGTTTCGGGCCCCGCCGCGTGGTTACGAGCGGGATGCTCGTCGCTGGCACGTGTAGCGTGATCATGGCCTTTCATACCGACACGCCGTCGATCATCGCCCTGCAGGCGATCAACGGCTTGGCGCAGGCGTGCGGCTGGTCGGGCTTGTTGAAGATCATGTCGGCCTGGTTTGCAGCCCGCAACCGCGGAGTTGTCATGGGCTGGTGGTGTACCAACTATGCCTTCGGTGCTTTCCTCGCTACCACTTTCGCCACCTTCGCCGCCACCAGTTCTCTCTTCCTCTTCCCCAGTTGGCAGCGCGGCGCCTGGCTCCCCGGGGCGTTGTTGGTTTGCTTAGGGCTCGTTTTCGCAGCTACCGTCCGTAACGGCCCCATCGTTACCGAGACCCCGGCGGCGGCGCGCCAAACCCTGACCAAGTTTCTTGCCGTCGCGCGCAACTCGAACATTCGCGTCATCGCTGGAGCCTACTTCTGCCTCAAGTTGACTCGCTACGCCTTTCTATTCTGGCTGCCGGTCTATCTCACGGAACGGCTCGGCCTCTCCGCGGCCGACGCGGGATACAGCTCGTCCGTCTATGAGTTGGGCGGCTTTGCGGGCGTCGTTCTGAGTGGCTACATTTCGGACAAACTCTTCGCCTCCCGCCGCTTCCCGGTTGGGGCACTGATGATGCTAGGCCTCGCGTTCGCCTGCCTGATTCCCACGATGGCGGGAACCTTGGGTACCGGGGCCATCATCCCGGCCATTGCGCTCATCGGGCTGCTCAGCCTGGGGCCAGACACCCTGCTGGGCGGGGCCGCCGTCCAGGATTCCTCCACCCGCGAGACGGCAGCCACCGCCGCCGGCTTTGTAAACGGCACCGGCTCCACCGGGCAGTTCCTGTCGCCATTCATCGTCGCTTATGTCGTGCAGAACCACGGCTGGGATGCGTTGTTCATCGTCTTCTTCGCACTGTCGCTGGCGGGAGGTGCCTTGCTTACGGTGAAATGGAGCTATCGCGTTCCTCTGGATGATCCAAATCTATGTCTAACCCCCGTGCAGACGTCGCCGTAGTCGGCGGCGGTATCCTCGGCTTGGCGCATGCCTATCATGCGGCCAAGGCCGGCCGAAGCGTAGTGCTCTTCGAGCGGTCGCCCCGCGCCATGGGCGCTTCGATCCGAAACTTCGGGATGGTGTGGCCAGTCGGTCAGCCGGCCGGGCCGATGCACCAAATGGCCATGGCCAGCCGCGCGACCTGGCTCGAGGTGATCGACGCAGCCAAACTGCCGCACTACCCCACCGGCTCTCTTCACGTTGTCTATCGGGACGATGAAGCCACCGTTGCCCAGGAGTTTGCGGCCCTCGCCCCGGCTCAGGGCTTCGACGTCACTTGGCTTACCCCGCGACAGATCCTCGATCGTAGCCCCGCCGTCGTCGCCGCTGGGCTGCAGGGCGGTCTATGGTCTCCGACGGAGGTCGTCGTCGATCCCCGCGTCACCCTTCGGAACCTGCCGACGTATCTCGCGGAGCAACTCGGCGTCACGCTGCGTTACAACACGGCAGTCACCCGGATCGATCTCCCCAACGTCACCGCCGGGTCGGAAACCTGGGAGGTGGATCAGGTCTACGTCTGCGGGGGCGACGACTTCCAAACGCTCTACCCGGAAGTCTTTGCCACGAGTGGTATCACGCGCTGCAAGCTACAGATGATGCGAACCGCCGCGCAGCCGAACCAGTGGAAGCTCGGCCCATCGCTCGCCGCCGGGCTGACGCTGCGTTTTTATAGCTCCTTCGGCCTCTGTTCTTCGCTGCCTAAATTGAAGGCTCGGATCGCCGCCGAGACGCCCGAGTTCGACGAATGGGGCATCCACGTCCTGGTGTCTCAAACGGCCGCCGGTGAGATCACCCTTGGCGACACCCACGAGTACGGCCTCGCGGTCGACATCTTCGACAAGCCCCATCTCGATACCCTGGTGCTCGACTACCTCGCGACGTTCGCTCGCTTCCCTGATATGACCATCACCGAACGCTGGCATGGCGTTTATGCGAAGCATCCGGACCGGCCCTATTGCATCTTCGACCCGGCTCCCGGCGTCCGCATTGTGACCGCCCCCGGGGGCAGCGGCATGACCCTTTCCTTCGGCCTTGCCGCCCACGCGAGCACTC
>JANODS010001181.1:0-3465 GCA_031412835.1 Acidobacteriota bacterium
CCCATCGTCTAAAACCGTCCGTTGGCTATCAAGACCCGTCGAAGCAACGAGCGGTAAGCCCACCGGTACCTCCGCCGCAATAAACGAATAGCAGTAAACAAGCCCGTGATGTTCATCCATGCCGCATTCCGGTAGAATCTCTGGCGCTGATACGTTCCGTCAAAAGCGGGCCACCGATCCTTGTCCACCATCGCTAAGCCAGCCCAGTGCAGCGAACCGAATTCGCCCGAATTGGGCAGCGGCTGCGCCCCAGCATCTACCGGGGACGGTGCCGTCGTCGCCAAATTCAGCGTTGCCCTCTAGCCCCGAAAAGACCAAAACAGACAACGAAACCATCAACATGAAATACCTCTAGCCCCGATTAAGCCACGGAACAAAAATCTACATGTCTTGGAGTTGTCAGCAAACTATCATCTTTGAAAATGCTTGACGAAGAGTACTTTATGCAATAAAGTAAAACCATGTCGATCACAACAAGCACCCTCTGGCGGATCCACTTCTCCCGCCGCTGGCCCCTCGAACTTGATCTCCTCCACGATGGCCATTGGCCTCAACACGAACGCGACCTCCTCGCTGACTCCCTCCGCCAGTTCCAACTCGGCGAAGGCTCCGACGGCTGCAACCTTCTCCGCTTCGCCCGGGCGTTTGCTGCCCAAGTCGCCGACCCCGACCTCCCCGAAGCGATCGCCGGCCTGATCGCCGAAGAGCAGCGCCACTCCCGTTGGCTCGGCGAAGTCTTGCGTCACCAGCACGAATCCCTCCTTCAGAAGCACTGGGTCGATGGGGTTTTCCGCGTCGCCCGTCGAGCCATGGGTTTCGGCCTCGAAATCGCCATCCTCGTATCGGCCGAAATCATCGCGGTGCCCTACTATGCCGCCGTCCGTCGAGCCACCTCGCTGCCGGCCCTCCAGGAAATCTGTGACCGGATTCTAGAGGACGAAGCCTTCCATCTCCAATTCCAGGCCGCCAATCTCTCGCTCGTCGTCCGGAACCGCTTTGGCCTGCGCCACGCGCTCCACCGCGCCCTCCAAGCCGCCATCTGCCTCGTCGTATGGAATCAGCACGGCCGCGTCCTCGCCGCCGGCGGTTACACCTATGCGGCCTTCTGGCAAGAATGCGACCACCTTCTGGCCGAAGTCCAGCAGCGAAGTCAACGCGCCGCCCGCAGCCGCTGCGCCAGCACCTTCGCCGCCTGAGCCTTGTCCAAGTCGCCCAGTCGAAAATACACCTGCGCCAGCAGCGCATACGGCTGCGGATTTTCCGGGTCCAGCCGCGTCGCCTCTTCCAGCGTCTCCGCAGCTTGCGACGCCTTTCCGGTCGCCATATAAGCGCGGGCCAGCCCCACCCGCGCCAGGGTATAGTCCGGCCGGATCTGGATCGCCGCCAAGAACGAGTCCACCGCCGCCCCATGTCGGTCCTGCCGGAACAGCGCATCCCCGCGGTAGTAGTGCGGCTCCTCGTACGCGGGGTCGAGCGCAATCGCCCGGTCAAAATACGGCATTGATCGCTGCCACACCCCGGCCCGATGCAGGTCGTAGCCAGCCTCGAACTGCACCCGCGCCGAGTCCGGGAACCGCTCCAACGCTCGATTCACCAGTGAAGCCGTCTGATCCACCTCCCCCAGCGCCCGCCGTGCCGCGATCACCATCAAGAACATCGCCTCGCCCTCCAGCGCCCCCTCGCTCACCTCCACCACCTCCCGAAAACGCTTCGCCCGCGTGTACTCCACAGCCATCGCTTGCCGCAATTTCCCGTTCGCTGGCTGCACCGCCAACGCCTTCTTCCACCACGCGATAGCCTCCGTGCTCTTCCCCTGGCGCGACGAAGCCGACCCCGCCAAATACAGCGCGTTGAACTCCCCCGGCTGTGCGCGCGCCGCCCTCGCAAACCACTCCACCGCCGCCGTGTCCCGCTTCTGCTGCCAAGCCATAAACCCCAAATTGAAGAGCGACGCGTAGTGATTCGGTGCCGTCGCCAGGGCCTTCCGCCAAACCGCGGCCGCCTCCTCCATCCGTCCCGCCGCCGCCAACTCGCGACCCTGCTCCGCTAGCTCATCCGGCCCTGCCTGCCACAGCCAAAACGCCAACACCCAAGCCATCATTTGCCCGCCTCCAGCGCCAACACCTGGTTCCCCGCCACGTCCATCCGCTCCGTCGTCCGCCCATCGGGCCACACCACTTTCACCCTCTCCGCCCCCTTCGCCGAACCCAACCCGAAGCCCAACCGCCTTCCGTTATGCGACAGGAAACTCGACTGGCTCGTCACCGTCTGCGCCTGGCTCCGCCCCCCCACCGTCACCGTCACTACCGCCCCCATCGCCTGCCCTAGCAGCCGTACCTGCAGCCATCTGTTCCCGCTCCGGCTCTCGTTCCGCAGCAGCGTCGGCCCGCTGTTCATGTTCATAATCAGCACGTCCACATCGCCGTCGTTGTCGAAATCAGCAAACGCCGCCCCCCGGCTCGACGCCTTCTCCGTTAACCCCGCCAACAACGAAACGTCCTCAAATCGCCCTCCGCCCAAATTTCGATAGAGCAACCGCGGGTTCCGATACTCACTCTTCAATTCCGGGAAAACATGGCCATTCACCTGGAGAACATCCAGCCACCCATCGTTGTCAAAATCCACCAACCCCGTTCCCCAACCCACATACTGCGGGTTCACCGCCAGGCCCGCCCTCATCACCACGTCCTCAAAAATCCCGCCCCCAAGGTCGCGATAAAGGTTCGGATAGTCGCCCGCGAAATTGGTTTTGAAGAAGTCCAGACGGCCGTCGTTGTCGAAGTCGCCCGCCGCGATCCCCATACCGCCTTGTTCGTTGCCATGCTCGCTGAAAGCCACTCCAGTCTCCGCCCCCAACTCGGCAAACTTCCCGTTCCCCAGGTTCCGCAGGAGCAAGCTCGGCGACGAGTCCCCCGCCACATAAAGGTCCGTCCACCCGTCCTGATTCAGGTCCGTTGCCATCACCGTGAAACCGTAGAAATCCTTCCACTGTTGCACCGCTGCGAACGTCCCGTCGCCCTTGCCATTGTAAATCGTCAGTCCCCCAAACGGCAGCCCCCGCGGACCGCAGAATACCGGCATCCCTTTCCATTGGCAGTTCGCCGCCGCCCCTGGCTTCGGTGTCTTGGTCAGGTCAAACGCCACATACCGAGCCACCGCCAAATCCAAGTGCCCATCGTGGTCGTAGTCCAGAAACGCGCACCCCGTGCTCCACTCCTTCCGGTCCGGCCACGCCTCCGCGCGAAACCCGCCTTTGCCCGTGTTCCGGTAGAGGACGTTAGCGCCCCAATAGGTCACAAACAGTTCGTCAAACCCGTCCCCATCCACGTCGCCCGCGCACACCCCGTTCCCCCAACCCGTCCGCGGCATCCCCACCACGTTGAAGCCCTCAACCGTGACGTAGTCGGCCCCTTCCAGGTTGATGCCGTCGGGCGTGACTGCGTTGCGGGCGGTAATCGCCACGCC
>JANODS010001182.1:0-2353 GCA_031412835.1 Acidobacteriota bacterium
AAACAATGCCGATCAACGGCCTTTCCATCGCTTCCGGCGGCAAGCCGAAATACTCAATCAAATCCCGCTTGCAAGCCAACTTGCCACTGAGGTCGTCGGGTGAATAGTTCGCGGGCAGAAACCGGTCCGTCGCCGGGTCCCAATCGCGATAGTCGACCCCGTTCAAAATACCCGTCAAATTCCCGCTCCGCGCCCGCAGCAGACCGTCCATCCCGAAGCCGTACTCCGGCGTCTGAATCTCCCGGCCATAGGTCGGGCTCACCGTGGTCAGCCAGTCGCTCGCCACCAACCCACCCTTCAGCAGATTCACCTTTCCGTGAAACTCCATCTCACCAGCATTGAACAGCCGCTGCTCCAACCCCAATTCGCCCATTGCCTCCGGCCCAAACTGCCCTTGATATCCAAGGTTGTGAATCGTCAGTAAAGTTCGCGCCCGCATCAATCGCGGATCGCCGCCGAACCAACTCTTCTGATATACCGGCAACAACGCCGCCTGCCAATCATGCACGTGGAAAATGTCCGGCGACTCAATCTCCCGCGCAATCGCCAGCGCCGCCAGGCACAGCACGCCGTAGCGGATATGGTTGTCGCCCCAATCTTTCCCACCGGAAGAATACACCCCATCACGGTTATAAAACCACGGCGCATCCACGAACAAATACCGCACCCCATCGCGGTCACAAGCATCAATATCGGTCCGATGCCGAAACCCGTTCAGCCACACCGGAAGGTCTTCGTGAAGCCGATAAAAATCCGGCGCATCGACGCCCCGGTATCGCGGCATCACCACCGTCACCGACTCCCCCGCCCGTACCAAGGCCGCCGGCAGCGAGCCCATTACATCCGCCAGACCACCGGTCTTCAGGAACGGCGCAACTTCGCTGGCCACCATCAGAATTTTCGACATGGATCCCTCATCATACGCTCGCCTTCCGCACATCCGCGATGCGCAGTCGCCGAACCTCGGCGAACTCAGCCACCTCTTCCGGGTGATTCGAGAGCAACTGCTCGGCCTGCACTTCGTCAATCGCCCGCAACAAATCAGCGTGATCGAGCCCCTCTTTCACCGCATTCTCAATGCAGTGCTCCATCTTGTTCGCCGTCGCCCGGTCGACAATGTTCTGAATCAACGCCCCGCTCGCCAAGTCCTTCAACAAAAACGCCCCCACCGATCCGTCCTCCCACTCCACGTCGTACAACTGATGCGCCGCCGAAAACAGCTCCCCCGCCGCCGCCCCGCTGATCGCCTCCAACGTCAACCCCTCCGCCAGAAACACGCCGTCCAAATGGATCGCGAAAATCCGCTGGCACGCGCTCTCATCCGGCCGCGTAATCCGAATCTTGCGGTCCACGCGACCCGGCCGCGTCACCGCCAAATCCAACGCATCCGGCCGATTCGTCGCCAAAATCAGAAACGCCCCGCTCTCGTCCATGCCGTCCATCTCGGCCAGCAACGCCGGCACCAGCGTAAAACTCGAATCCCCCTGCGGCCGCCGCTTGAACAATGCATCCGCCTCATCGAAGAACAACACCGCCGGATACCCCCGATCCTCCCGCCACCGCTTCGCCCGGTCAAACAACTCCTTCACGCCCTTCTCCGAGTTCCCGACGTACTGATCCAGCAACTGGTGGCCCTTCACATACTGGAACCCGCCGTCATCCGCCTTCCGCCGATACAACGCCGCCAGCAGCTTGACGACCGCCTTCCCCAGCAAGGTTTTCCCGCATCCCGGCGGCCCATACAGCAGCACCCCCCGCGACCGCCGCCGCTTAAACAGCAAAAACAGTTCCGGATATAAAACCGGCCACTGGATCGCCCGCACGAGTTCGCGCTTCGCCTCCTCCTGCCCGCCAATCTCAGCCCACACCGCCTCCAACGATGCCCCAATCTCGGCCGCGTTAATATCAAACGCCAACACCTCAATCGATTGCTTCCCCGTATGCGAGTGCCGCCACCGCCGCCAAATCCTGCCCCCAAATCGAACCCGATACGACTCCGCCGATTCCGGCTCCTTCGTCAGTTGCCCGTGCGTCCCCGCCGCCAACTCATCCACATCGCAAACCGGCACTCCATCTCGCAGCGCCCAAGCATTCCGCAGGTTGCTCGGCTCCACGAGCGTCTCCCCCTGCAGCGCCCCAAACTCATACCGCACCTCGCCTAACACCCCCGTGATCTCCCACTGATGACTCCGCCACGTGAACGTGCACACCCGCGAGCCATAGACCATAATCCCCGCCCGGTCGTCCTCTTCCACCGGCACCGGAATCGGCCCAAAGTGCAACGAACCCACCCCGCTCCGCCCCCATCGCGCCGTGAAATACTGCGCCACGCCGTCCACATGCACCAGCGCGA
>JANODS010001183.1:0-1113 GCA_031412835.1 Acidobacteriota bacterium
ATCGAAAATCCAGGGTGCCCATGAATTCCGGTTTGGCGTCGACATGATCCGTCACGCCATGAACCACTGTCAGCCCGAAATCGCCAACCCGCGCGGAGAGATCATCCCCACCGGAAACGCGACCGTGCTCCAGGGCCAAGTCGCCCGTCCCAACCACACCTACGCGGCCGGCCTGCTCGACATCCTCGGGAGCGCCTCAAAATCGGTCCAATTCTACGAGATGAAGACCCGCGAATGGCAGTACGGCCTCTACTTCCGGGACCGCTGGCAGGTGAGCCGCAAGCTCACCCTGAACGTCGGCCTCCGCTGGGAGTTGTACCCCCTTCTTAGTCGTGGAGATGGCCGTGGCCTCGAGCGTTGGGACCCCTCAACCAACCTCGTCACCCTCGGCGGAGTTGGCAACGTCCCCCAGGACAACGGATATTCCGTCTCGAAGAAACTCTTCGCGCCCCGCGTTGGCCTGGCCTACCGGTTGAATGACGCCACCGTCATCCGCGCTGGCTACAGCGTCAGCTACAACCCCATGGCGCTGTCCCGCCCCCTTCGCGGCCTCTACCCGGCCACGGTCGCGGCCACCTGGGCAGCTCCCACTCAATTCGGTTTCTTCGGCCGGATCTCCCAGGGCCTGCCCGAGGTTCCGACCCCTGACATCAGCTCCGGTACCATCACCCTTCCCCCCACCGTCAACATGGGCCCCCGCAGCCCCTGGGGTGGCCAGATTAACCGTGGCTATATTCACTCCTGGAACTTCACTGTCGAACGCCGCCTCCCGGGTAGCTTCCTCGTCTCCGCCGGCTATGTCGGCAACCAGACGGTGCGGCAGTTCCTCGACCGCGACATCAATGCGGCTCCCATCGGCACTGGCCCCCAGGGTCGCCCCCTCGCTCGGACTCAGGGTCGAATCATTGAAGCTTTGATGTGGGATGGCTGGGGTAACTCCAACTACCACTCCCTCCAGGTCGCTGTGAACAAAAACCTGTCTAAAGGTCTCTTCATGAAGGGCGCGTACACCTGGTCCAAGGCCATCAACATGGCCGACGACGACGGCTGGGCAGCTCTCCCGCTCACCAACCTCGAAAGCGCCATCGGTCGCAACCGCGCGGTGGCCGGCTA
>JANODS010001184.1:0-5841 GCA_031412835.1 Acidobacteriota bacterium
TCGCTGGTGGCGAAGCCGGCGGTGATGGGCGTTTGCGTGTTGCTGGCGTTGACGTTGCTGGCGGTGACCGGGACGGTGCCGGCGAATCGGGTGTTGTTAGGGTTTAGTAATCAGACGGTCTGGCTGATATTTTCGGCTTACTTGTTCGCGCGGGCTGTAAGTTCCACGGGGCTGGGGATGCGGGTGGCGTACTTGTTGATCCGTAGGTTTGCCACGACGCCGCTGCGGTTGG
Source organism: Acidobacteriota bacterium (assembly GCA_031412835.1). Classification (GTDB taxonomy): domain Bacteria; phylum Acidobacteriota; class Terriglobia; order Bryobacterales; family Bryobacteraceae. Next base: position 233 of record JANODS010001184.1, read on the forward strand.
GCTATGCAGTGGTTTCAGCGGGGATGATCGTGGCTCCGTTTGTGCCTTCCGACACGGCGCGGGGCGGGAGCGTCGTGTTTCCCGTTACGCGAAGTTTGGCGCTGGCATTTGGATCGGAGCCGGGGGAGACGGCGCGGCGGATCGGTTCGTTTTTAATGCTGGTTTGCTTCCACGGGAATTACTTGGCTTCGGCGGTGTTTTTGACGAGTATGGTAGCCAATCCTCTGATCGCACAGATGGTGATGAAGATTGCGAACGTCGAAATCACGTGGCTGGGTTGGTTGGCGGGGAGTTGCGTGCCCGCGGTGGTTTCGGTGCTGTTAGTGCCATACTTCATTCATCGGTGGCATCCGCCGGAGTTGACGGATACGGCCCCGGCGCGGGAGTTGGCGGGGCGGCGGTTGGAGGAGTTGGGGGCGATGAGCGGGGCGGAGTGGAGGTTGGTGGTGATTTTGGGGGTGGTGATGATGGGGTGGGTAACTTCGCCTTGGCATGGAATTGGGAACGCGTATGTCGCACTGGTGGGGATCTGCGCGCAGTTACTGACTGGGTTACTGAGTTGGGATGAGTTACTGGGGGAGACGAAGGCTTGGGACGTGCTGCTGTGGTTTGCGCCGCTGATCATGATGGCGGATGAGTTGAACGCGGGCGGGGCGGTGAAGGTGGCTTCCGACGCGCTGTTTGGCCGCTTGGCGGGGCTGCCGTGGATGGCGGGACTGGGGATATTGGTGCTGGTGTATTTGTATGTGCATTATGGGTTTGCGAGCATGACGGCGCAGGTGACGGCGTTGTATCCGGCGTTCTTTACGGCGGCCCTGGCGCTGGGGGCTCCGCCGATGGTGGCGGCCTTGCCGCTGGGCTATTTTTCCAATTTGAATGCGGGGTTGACGCCGTACGGGACGGGGTCGGCGCCGGTGTTCTACGGGGCCGGGTATGTGGGGGAGGGGGAATGGTGGCGGATCGGGTTCCTGGTTTCGCTCGTGAATGTGGTGGTGTGGTTGGGGGTGGGCGGGGTTTGGTGGAAGGTGATTGGAATCTGGTGATGCTAGAATAGTTGGCGAACAGAAGGCGAACCCTTGAGTACCTTAGGCAACCAACTCGATAGTCTCCGCCAGCGCATTGCGGAGGTGGACCGAAAGTATGCGTCGGCACCTTCGACACAGCCGAAGCCGAAGATTGAAGACTGGATTTCCGGGTCGACGGTGACGACGGTCGCGGGGACTCACTTCGAATGTACGCGGGTTTGGGGACGCCACCAGCGGCACGGGAGCATGCATCTCTCGGAGCTAGAGGAGTGGCCGGCGGACCTGCTGCACGCGATCTCGGACGGGGCGATTCCGGTGACGACCCCGCAACGGGTGGCGTTTCTGGATACCGAAACCACGGGGTTGGCGGGGGGCACGGGGACTTATCCGTTTCTGGTGGGCGTGGGGGGGATTACGGAGCGGGGCTTTGAGGTGCGTCAGTTCTTCATGCGGGACTATGGGGAAGAGTCGAGTCAACTGACGGCGCTGAGCGAGTTTCTCGAACAGTTCGATGTGCTGGTGACTTACAATGGCCGGTCGTATGATCAGCCGTTGCTGGAAACGCGCTATCGCCTGGCTCGGATGAAGCCGCCGTTCGGGCGGATGGAGCATTTGGACCTGCTTTACGGGGCGCGACGGCTGTGGAAACTGCATTTCGATAGTTGCCGGTTGGTAGAGTTAGAGACGCAGATATTGGGTTATGAGCGGCAGGACGATGTGCCTGGCTCGGTGATTCCGTACCTCTACTTCGAGTATCTGCGGACCCGTCACGCGGGTAAGTTGGCGGGGATCTTTGAACACAACGCGTTGGACATTGTAACGCTAGCTTGTTTGACGGGAATTGTGCCGCGAGCGTTTGCCGAGCCGTTGACGGTGAAGCTGCACCGGGGGGCCGAGATGGTGGGACTTGGGCGATGGCTGCGGAAAGCCGAGCGGCTGGACGACGCGGCGGTGCTGTTTCGGCGGGCCATTGAGAAGGGTCTGCCGGATGAGTTGCTGTGGCGGACGATGTGGGACAGCGCCTTGCTCGAAAAGAAGCAGGGCAGGGAAGCGGCGGCGACGGCGATTTTTTCGGAGCTTTCGACGGTAAGGAATCCGCACCAGTGTGGCGCGCTGGAAGAGTTGGCGAAATACTTCGAGCACAAAGAGAAAAACGTCTCGATGGCTCTTGATATGACCGAGGCGGCGTTACGGCTGGGGAAGACGGATTCTCTATTGAAACGGCGGGCGCGCTTGGAGAAGAAACCCTCGCCCGCGCGCCGTCTGCTATAAAGCTTCCTAGAAAGAGAAGCGGCCGCCGAGTTGGAAGGCCCGCGGACCGCCAGAGCCAAAGACCTGGCCGGCGCGGCTGGTGGGGATGCCGAACGAAGCCGGATTATTGAGGCTGCTGCTAATGCCGCCGAGATTGGCGATGTTAAAGATATTAAAGCCTTCGGCGAAGAGATTCAGTTTGTAACGCTCGCGGAAGAGGAGCGTCTTGGTGACGCGGATATCCTGGGACGAGAAGTTCTCTCCGAAGGAGTAGGTGGCCGGGAGCGAGAGCCGCGGGATGGTTTGGCCACGGCTGGTGCGGGGGCGTTGGCCATTGGGAAGGTCAGGATAAGCGGTGTTCCAGGCGGCGACACCGGCTTCCAGCCGTTCCTTGGTGGGCTTGCGGTCCGGCACGTTCCAGCCGGGCAGGAAGGAGGTATCGATGCCGTCGCCGTCCAGATCGACACTGCCGACCTGGGGACGGTACGGCCCCCGGGTGCCCATGGAGGAGATGAAGGAAATCTGCGTTTTGAAGGGGAGATCGACGATACCGGAGACGTTGAGGCCGTGGCGGCCCCCGGTGGGGCCCCAGTTTTCGAACCAGTTATCGAGGTTCGTGATGCTGTTCATGCCTTGGGCGGCGGCGAGGGAGTAGGAGGCGAGAAACTGGTATCGCTTGGCGAAACGCTTATCGACTTTGAGAAGGAGAGCGCGGTAAACCGAGCGGCCGGCGGAGGTGCGGATGCCGATGGATCCGGAGGAGCAGTTGGCGAGCGGTTGGGCGGCCTGGGCGCCGGTACAGCGAGGAATGACGGGTCCCTGGACGCGAAAGAACCGGTTGTAGTCGAGAGCGCCGAGGTCTTCGCGGAAGCCATGGCGATAGACGAAGTCGGCGGTGACGACGAGGTCCTGGCGGACTTCGCGCTGGACGCCGAGGGTGAGGTGGCGGGAGTAGCCGGGGCCGTAGCGGTAAGGGTAGATATCGGTTCCTTGCTTGGAGAGGTTGATGTTGCGGACGGAGAGATCGTTGGGGTTGGGATTGGCGACGGCGGCTTCGGCGGTGGAGCGGAGTTGGGGGAGGACGGTGAGCAGATCGGAGAGGCGGAAGCCGGTGGGCAGGGCGCGGAAGTCGAGGGGAGTGCCGACGACGACGTTGGGAAGAAGGCCGGGGATGGGGTTGACGATGCCGGCGGTGGGGTTGCCGACGCTCTGGCCGCCGATCTGCTGGCGACCGTTGCCGACGGGGCCGATGGCGGCGCGTTCGCCGAGGCGTTGAGAGAGTTCGGTGGTGTCGTAATAGAAACCGCCGCCGCCGCGGATGACGGTTTTGTTGTTATTGAACGGACTCCAGGCGAAGCCTAGCGACGGGCTCCAATTGGTGTAAGTCGGCTTGGTGGGGTTGAGGCTTTCCATGATGGGCGCGAGTAAGGCCGGCTTACTGAGGTCGCCATTGACCAAGGTTGATTCGAACTGCCAGGTGAGGCCGTAGTTGAGGGTGAGTTTCTTGTTGACCTTCCAGGTATCTTGCCAGAAGAAGTGATAGCGGCGATTTTGGCCGGCTTTGTCACGGCCGAAGGGGGGCGGCTGGGAGGGGTCACCGATGCCCATGGCGAAGACGGCGAGCGGAAGCCTGAGAACATCGGCGTTGGTGACGAATTGGGAGGGTAGGCCAAAAGCGGCCAGCGGGATGCGATTGGCGACCATGATGTCCGGTCCCCAGACCTGGCCAGCGGCGGGATCGCCGAAGGCCCAGAAGCCGGTGAAGGGCATGTTTTCGTAGCTGCCGCCGAAGCGCATCCGGTGGGTGCCGCGCTGCCAGGTCATGTTATTGACGAGATTGTAGCGGCGGATGTCGCGGCCTTGGGGGGCGTTGGAGGTATTGCCGAAGCGGACGTTGGTGCCGACCACCGACATTTCGGGCAGGCCGAGGCCGAGGCAGCCGGGGCATTCTTTGGAGGTCGGGTGGAGGTTGCGGTTGTTCCAATATTGGTAAGCAAAACGGAAGTCGTTGACGAGAGCGGCGCTGAAGGTGCTGGTGACGCCGAGGATACTCTGGTCGGCCCAATTGCGGTTGACGAGCCAGTTCGACGGCAGCGGGGACCCGCTGCGGGGGCCGAAGCCGTTGTTGCCATCGTGGGAGTAGCGGGCGAAGAGGTTGTGGTTGGCGTTGATCCGATAATCAAATTTCGCGCTGATCTGTTTGCCATTGTACGGGTTGGAGGCGTTTTGGGCGAGGCCGGCAAAGTAGGGGGAATCGGGCTGGACGGTGACGACGGCGTCTTGATTGTTGTTCTCCATATTAAAGAAGAAGAACAGCCGGTCTTTCTTGATCGGCCCAGAGGCGAGGAAGCCGCTTTGGCGGCGGGCGAAAAACGGATTGGGGGCGAAGGCGTTGCGGCGAAGGGCGGGGTAGGCGGAGAGGTTGTTATCGCGGAAGAAGAAGTAAGCGCCGCCGTGAAAATCGTTGCCGCCAGAGCGGGAGACGATGTTGATGGCACCGCTGGCGGCGATGCCGGTGGAGAGGTCAAAATTGGCGGTGGAGATTTGGAACTCCTCGACGACTTCCTGCGAGAAGTTCTGGGCGGACCCGCCTTCGAGGGGGTTCCGCACGTTGCCGCCGTCGACGGTGAGGGCGGTTTTGCCGGAATTGCCTCCGAGGATGGAAACGCCGAATTGAGAGTTGTATTGCGCGAGGCTCTGGGTGCCGACGGAGACGCCGGGTTCGAGAAACGCCAACTGGAGAAAGCTGCGGCCGTTCAGCGGCAGCGATTCGATTTGAGTACGCCCGACGACGCCATCGACCTTATGACTGTCGTAAGCGATTTGCGAATTAGCGGCGGCGACGGTGACGACCTCGGTGACGGCCCCGATCTGCATTTTGAGATCGACAGTGGTGGTGCTGCCGACGGCGACGGTGGCCTCGCGGAGTGTCTGGCGGAAGCCGGCCATTTGGCTGCGGACTTCGTAGCGACCGGCGGGGAGCGCGGGGGCGCTGAACTGGCCCTCGGCGCTGGACTTGAGTTCGCGGACGAGGCCGGTTTCGGTATTGGTGATGCGGACGGCCGCGCCGAGGACGACCCCGCCGGATTCGTCAAAGACGGTGCCGGCGATGGTGCCGACAGGGGCTTGGGCGAACGCGACTGTGCAGAGAAGAAGCGAAAGGATTGCCTTGAGCATGCCCTAGTATCGTATCGATTCTACCTGGCTATGCGAGGACCCCTTTTACGACACTTCCCGCGACGTCGGTCAGCCGGAAATCCCGGCCCGCGTATCGATAAGTGAGCTTGGTGTGATCCATGCCGAGCAAGTGGAGAATGGTTGCGTGGAAGTCGT
>JANODS010001185.1:0-6839 GCA_031412835.1 Acidobacteriota bacterium
TTCTCTTTCAAAGGCTTTCGACACTCCGCTTCGGTCGGTCGGATCTCTCCTTCCGCCGGAAGTCTGCTACCGGGCGCTACGGCGCTTACCCGGACAGGACTTGCACCTGTGAGAACTATGCGACTTTCAGGACGCACCATGGCTGAAGTCTAGCAACTTTCAACCCCCGACCCACATTGGCTGTAGGTCAGGTGATTTGGATCAGCTGAGTTCGGAACTGTGCGACGGCTTCGGGGATTACGCGTACGCCCAAGCCCGGCGTTTGTGGAATGGTGATCGTCCCGTCGGGGCCGAGGCGGAAGCCGGTTTCGACGACGGTATCGCGGAAGGGGCTTTCGGTTTGATCGAATTCGAAGGTGGCGGGGCAGGCTTCAAGGGCGGGGGTCAACGGGGGGACGGTGGCCATCCACTGAAGGATCGCGGCGGTGCGGACGGCGGTGCCCCAGTTGTGGGGCACGAGTTGGAGGTGGTTCAGCCAGCAGAGCGGGGTGATGCGGCGGGCACCCGTGAGGCCGATGAGCTCGACTTCCGGCTGAAGGATATCGACGAGCCGCGGCTGGATGTAGTCGCGGATGAGATCGTCCGCGAGAAGCGTTTCGCCCCCGGCGAGGGGGATGCGAAGTTGGTCGTGGAGGCGGGCGTAGCCGGAGAGGTCGCTCGCCATGATCGGCTCTTCCCACCAGAGCAGATTGAACTCTTCGAGGCGGCGACCGAGGGCGATGGCGTCGCCGACGGTGTAAGCGCAGTTGGCGTCGACGGCGAGGCCCATGTCGGGGCCGATGGCGGCACGGACGGCGCGCGAGATGTGGACATCGATTTCGGGGGTGTAGCCGATTTTCATTTTCACTGTGCGGAAGCCTTGCCGCTTCCAGGAGAGGGCTTCCTCGCAGAGGCCGACGGCGAGATCCGGCCAGTCCTTGCGGTACAGGGCGGTGCAGTAGGGGCGAATGGCCGTTCGATGCTGCTTGCCGAGGAGTTGGGAGACGGGCAGGCCGACGGCTTGGCCGAGGACGTCCCAAAGCGCCGTATCGAGGCCGCCGCAGCGAGATGGGCCGGGGCGCTCCTGGAAACCGGGCGGGCGGCGGAGGTCTTCGTAGATGGCTTCGACTTCGAAGGGGGAGCGGCCGATGACGAGTTCGGGGTTGGCTTGGAGGAGGTCTTCGGCGGCGGCGCCGTCGCCCCAGCCGGTGATGCCGGAGTCGGTGCGGACTTCGACGAGGGTGGCGGTGCGGAGGGAGGTCCAGTTGAGGGACCAGCCGAAGCGCTCGCGCAGGGGGGCGGAGAGCTTGTGGATGTGGACGCTCGAGATGCGCATGGGTGCCGTTATCGTATCGTTAGCGGCGGCGGAGGACCAGGACGCTGGTGGCGAGCAGGCCGAGGAGGAACAGCGCCGCGCCGAGGTAGACGCTGCCGGGGCGGAAGCGGAACTCTACTTGATGGGTGCCGGTGGGGACGACGACTCCTCGAATGGCTCCGTAGGCTTCCCAGACGGGCGCGGGGCGGCCGTCGACGGTGGCTTGCCAGCCGGGATAGTAGGAGTCGGCGAGGATCACCATTCCGGTGCAACGCATGGTGGCGGTGAGGCGGACGCGGTCTGGGTTTCGGCTTGTCAGCTTTACGTCGTCGCCATCGCAGCTTTCGAGGGCCGGGGCGTTGCCGAGGAGGACGGCCTGGCGATGGAAATCAATGGGCTGCACTTGGATGCGGTCGCGGAGGTCGGGGGCATTGGCGACTTTGATGATCTCGTGGACGCTCCAGGCGCGGGGCATGGGGTCGGGATTGGCAAAGACTTTGACTCCGCTTATGCCTTCGAAGAGCGCGACTTGCCCGGTGCGGGCGGGTTGCTTGCCGAGATAGTGGGTGACGGCGAAAAGAGACTGCGAACGGTCGGTATGGAGTTCGGCGCGGAGGAGATTGGCGGGGACGCCGGCGACGTAGCCTTGGATCGCGTCGACGCCGTGATAGTCGCCGTAATTGATGGGAACGTCATCTTCCTTGACGGCGATGCGGACGGGGGAGACGCGTTCGGCCGCGCGGAGGAAGTCCGCGATGTCCTTGTTCTCTTCAAGATGTTTGACGAAGCGGAACTGGTCGTCTCGATAGCGGGAGGAGTAGGTAGCGGTCGTAACACCGTGGAGTTCGGTGAGGGCTACCGTGATCCAAACGGCCGCCAGGGCGGTGGGGGTTAGCTTGGCCGATAGAGACGCCGCGAGGGCGAGGGCGAGGAAGCCGGAGAGGAGGAGGCGGTCATCGAGGGCGGGGTGGCCGATGGCCCAGCCGGTGACGAGAATGCCTAGCAGGAGGAGGCCCTTTTGCAGAGCCCGAGGAAAGGGACGGGCGCGGAGTTCATCCCAGCCGTAAGCGGCGAGGAGGCAGAGGCCGAGGTTGAAGAGATGCAGGGCGCGGACGGGGACGCGGGCTTTGCCAAGGCCGGGGAGGAGCGAGGACAGCGTTCCGTGGAAGGGCGTGGCGGCGCCGAGGGCGAAGAGAAGTGAGACGGCGGTGGCGACGGCGATCCAGCGGACACGGGGCGTTTGGCTGGCGTTGGATAGACCGACGAGCGCGAGGGCGACGATAGCGAGGCCGAGGAAGGGAGCGCAGTCGGCGTAGCGGTCGGCGCTGGGGAGGAACGTGTAGAGCAGGCCGTGAGCGGGGAGGGAGTAGACGGTGGCGATGGTGTAAGGGATTTTATCGTCCCAGGCGACGGGTTCCGTGACGCCGACCCAGCGTTGGGAGAGGCGGCCGAATTCGACGGTGGGCAGCACTTGGAGGGCGGCGACGAGGCCAGTGATGGCCAAGGCGACGAGTGCTAGAGGGAGGGCGCTTTTGCGAAGCCAGACGGCGACGGCCCAGATGGCCAGAAACAGGATAGAGACGAGGAGAGGGATTTCGTGATGGCCACTGAGCCAGGCGAGACCGAGGAAGAGTCCGGCGCAGGCGGCGCTGGAGTAGGGGCGGCGACCTTCGAGGGCACGGGAAAGATAGAGCAGGACGAGCGGCGTGAAGATGGCACCGGCGGCGACATCGAGCCAGGCGACGGTGCCGAGGAAGCCTCCGCAGCCGAAGCCGATGGCGGCGAGGATGGCGCCCGTTCGACTGAGGCCCCAATCGCGGCAGAGGGCGTAACAGGCGAGGGCGGCGAGGGCGTGGAGGAGGACCCAGTAGCCGTTGAGATAGGCGTATTGGAGGTAGCCGTGGTCGAGGGGAAGGAGGAGGAAGAGGAGGGTGAGCGGGAAGAGGGGGCCGGGTTGGGTTTGGCCGATGAGGGACTGGCCGGCCCAGAGGGAGGGGTCCCAGAGGGGGAAGTGGCCGAGGTGGAATTCGCGGGCTTGGAACTGGAGGCGGGGGATTTCGAGGTGGCACATGTCTGGGTGGTCGAACCAGACGAATTCATTCGTGAGGGTGAGCTTCCAGTAGAAGACGATGACGAGAAGGAAGAGGCCCCCGGGGACCAGTTTGTTTTTCATCCTAGCGGGCTTTCGTTTGTCGGATGGAATAGAGGCGGCTATCGGTGCGGACGAGCAGCCGGTCGCCGACCATGGCGGGGGTGGCCATGGCCATCTCGTCGAGGGTGTTTACGTGGCGGACGGAAAACGTTTCGCCGGCCGCGACGACGTAGGTCTTTCCTTCTTCACTGAGGCAGAAGATGCTGCCGTTGTAAGCCCAGGGCGAGGTGGTGAAGTCGCCGGCCGCGCCGGTGCTATCGAGGCGGGTCTTGTAGCTGACTTTGCCGGTGGCGGCGTCGAAACGGGTGAGGATGCCGACTTCGTTGAGCGAGTAGATTCCCCCTTCGAAGGCGACGGCGGTGGGCAAATAGGTGCCGCCGCGTTGGTCTTTCCAGGCGAGATGTTCGGGGGCTAATTCGCCTGAGCCACCGGGCTTGACGGCGAAGAGCGGCTTGCCGCGGCCGCCGTTGATATAGAGCAGACCGCCGGAGGCGAAAGGGCTGGGAACGGGCGCGGTGGCCATGCCGGACAGGTGCCAGAGTTCCTTGCCTTCGAGGTCGTAACTGATGGCTTGGGTGGGGCCGACGGTAACGACTTCGGTGCGGAGGGAGTTGGTCCAGACGAAGGGGGTGGTCCAGCCGGAGCGCTGGACGGGAGCTTGGTTGGGACCGTCGGGGCCGGTGCGTTTATCGCCAAGGTCACGATTGGAGCGCCAGAGTTGCTTGCCGGTTCGTTTGTCGAAAGACGCGAGATATTGCTGCTTTTGGTTATCGCTGAGGATGAAGAGTTGGTTGCCTTGGAGAGTGGGGGAACCGCCGGTGCCGAATTCGAGATAGATGGGGTTGGGTTCGAGCGGGGTGGACCATTGCTGCTTGCCCTTGAGGTCGAAGCCGTAGAGGCCGAGGTTGGCGATGTAGACGTAGACGGACGTGCCATCGGAGACGGGGGTTTCGGAGGTGAAGCTGTTTTTGCGATGGCGCCCGCCGGGTGGGCGGCCGGCGTAGAACTCCTTCTTCCAGAGCGTGGTGCCGGTTTTGAGGTCGAGGCAATGGAGGAAGTAGTGGAGCATCACCTCGTTCGGGAGTTCGAAGTCGCGTTCGTTGACCTTGGCGAGCGCTTGCTGGACGTTGAGGCCCTGCTTCATCAGTTCGGCGATGTACTGGTTCGAGTATTCGGTGCCGGTTTGGGGGACTTTGGAGGGGCCGTCGGTGGTGACGGACGTGAGGAAGACTTTGCCGCCGGTCACGATGGGGGAGGACCAGCCGCGTCCGGGGATGGGGGTGGACCATTCGACGTTTTCGGTCTTGGACCAACGGGAGGGGAGCTTAGGGTGGGTGCCGACGGGGTTGGAATCTGGACCGCGGAACTGGGGCCAGTTGGGGTCAGCAGCGAAGGCGGCGACTGTAGCGAGCACCATCGTTAGAACCGGAAGCTTCATGGTGACTTCATTTTAACTGGTGCGAGGTATGATCGGACTGGTTGAGATGGAACGTAAAGTCATAGTGGCGATTTGGCTTTGCTTTCTCGCGAAGGGGTGTTTCTTCGCGGTTCTTTTGCCGATGTGGGAAGGCTATGATGAGTTTGCTCACTTTGGCTATGTGCAGGCGGTGGCGCTCGAAGGCAGGGCACCGAGGGAGCTGTCGCGCGAGATTGAGGCGTCGCTACGGCTGGTTCCTCTGCCTTGGTCGCTGTCGGCGGAGCCGCCCCCCGGGGTGACGCATGATGCGTATTGGAAGCTGCCGGAGGCGGAGCGGAGTCGGCGCGAAGAGGCGGTCCGGCAACTGGCACCGTCGCGGCCGGGGGAGGCGGAGTGGCCAGGGGCCCGGCGAAACTGGGAGGTGCAGCAACCGCCGCTGTACTACTGGCTGCTGGCACCGGTGTACTGGATCAGTGCGGACTGGGGGCTAGCGGAACGGGTGTGGATGCTGCGGATGGCTAGCGTGCTGCTGGCTTCGCTGGCGATTCCGTTGGGGTTTCTCTTTGCGCGGGAACTGTTCGGCGATGGGCGGTTGGCGCTGTGCGGACTGGCGGTGTTTGTCGCCATGTCGGGTCCGGTGATGAGCCTCGTACGGGTGAGCAACGAAGCGCTCGCGATTGTGATGGCGACGGCGTTGCTGGTGGCCGTGATCGGGGTGGCGAAGCGCCCAGCGTCGATATGGGCGCATGCATGGCTGGGGGTGGTGATGGGGGCGGGATTATTGACGAAGGCGTACTTTCTGACGTTGTTGTTAGCGGTGTTTCTGGGGGTGGTGGGGCGGAGACGGTTCGGTTGGTTCACCGCGATGGCGGGAGTTATTCCGCTACTCATGGCGGGGGCGTACTACTGGGCGAACGTTGCGGCATCGGGTGCCTTGACGGGCGAACAGACTGAAGTGGCGGTGAGGAGCCTCGCCTGGTCCGAGCGATTGCGATTGGTGGCCGAGGTGGATTGGTGGAGCGCGATTGATTCCGCCTTTACGTCTCACATCTGGTTTGGGAATTGGAGCTTCTTGCAGCTACGCAGTTGGATGTATCGGGTGTGGGCATTGGTGTATGTGGCGGCCGGTGTTGGATTCGTGAGGCGGTTGGGGGGATGGCTACCGTGGCAGATGGTGGCGTTCTATATTTGCTTTCTGGCGGGGTTAGCCTACCACGTCGTGATCATTTACGCGGTTCACCACCTGTCGACGACCACTGGCTGGTACATCAACTGTTTGAGCGTGGCGGAGGCGGCTTTGTTGGGCTATGGGCTGCTCGGATTGGGTCTGTCGGCGCGGCTCGTTTTTATTTCGCTGCTCGTGGGGTTTGGGGCCTTCGAATTCTTCGGGACGCACTTCTACCTGATGCCGTATTATGCCGGTTTCACCGATCATCGTTCCACGAGCTTTGTGGCCGCTTTGGACATGGGGATGTTGGGAGAGGGTGGCTGGAGGGTGTTGTTGAACCGACTGCTCGTGAATCGACCGGCGTTCTTGAGCTTTGGGGCGATGGCGCTGCTGTGGGCCGTCTATGTGATCTCGCTCGTGGTTCCCGCGTTGTTGCCTTTGCTGATTTTGCGGGGACGGAAAAAGAATACTCACTCGGCGTGAGTGTTTCTCGACTTCGTTTTCGCAAGTGCTTAACAGCGGCTCGGTCTACGAGTTCGCTGGGAGTATTTGTATGAAACAGTTCTTTTTTCGAAGTCTGGGGTTGATGACCCTAGCCAATGCGGCTTGGGCTGGACAGATATTGGGGATTATCGACAGCACCCTTTCCTTTTCGACAGCCTCGCCGAACATTAGTTTCGCCTCGGTCGGGCCGGTCTCGACGACCCTGCTGAACTTCGGGACGAGCGCAGGGCCGTCTGTGACTTTCAATGTGTTCACTGCGACAGGAACGAACTTCACGACGTCGATTCGGGCGGGTGCGCAGATG
>JANODS010001186.1:0-9598 GCA_031412835.1 Acidobacteriota bacterium
CATGCGATTCGTCTTACTCTTCTCATTCCTCGGGTTGGCCTGTTCGCCCAGTCCGATAAACCGTTCTCTATCTTGATCGGTGCCAAAGTCGGTGCCCCTCTGAACGACCCAAAACTCTCCAATACCACCCAAGGCCGGTGGACCGGTGGCCCGTCCATCGAGCTGCGGCTGCCTTACCGTTTTGCCTTGGAGTTTAATGCCTTGTATCGGACACAGCGATCTGACTTCACCGGTTCCTTCCAACTTTCACCGCAGACCAACGCCTACCTTGCAAACAACTACGCGCGGTCGAGCATCTGGGACTTCCCCCTGCTGCTGAAGTATCGTTTCAACGTCGGTCCGTTGCGGCCATTTGTGAGCGGCGGCTATTCGTGGTCTCATGCCTCGAGTGAGGTCACCAGCACCGCCCGCTGTACGGGACCGCAAGGCTCGTGCGTGCCCGCGAATTACTCCGGCTTCAATCCTGCTGATGGCGGACGATTCCAGGACTCTGCTCTCCGGAAGGGAAGTCCGGTCGTCGGCGCCGGCCTGGAGTTCAAAACCCGCTACCTGACCATCGCCCCGGAAGTCCGCTTCGACCGCCCCCGCAACGAGTACCCGATCTCCAACCGCTTCACCGCTCTCGTCGGCTTCACCTGGGGGAGGAAGAAATAGGCCGTCGCAGCGCCAAACCTGGGGAACTGGCCACCGCCGCAAACCACGCCCGCAACTCGCCTGGCTCACTCCGGGTCAGTTGAGAGATCCCCATATGAGCGAACATCGGCGACGCCCGAAAGCCCGGCCCCTCTTGTGCCATGGGCTGCAAGATATCGAACGCCGCCCCGCGAGTACCGCCCCGGTCCAACACCGCTACAATCTCGGCGGCCACCCGGCGTTGCTCCGCCATCGACTCGGTAATCTCGGTGAATCGCCCCGCTTCGTCCGGGCCTACGCAGAGCCCATCTTCCAGAAAGGCGTAGTCCAAATGCAGCGCCACCGCCACTACGTCCTCCCGCTGGCGGTCGCGCCCCCGCATCCCTCCCCCCGTCCAGCAATAGCTCCCGGACGATGGCGGCACCCGCAACACATCCGTGTTGTCGCCAAGCATGCCTTCTTCAGTAATCAGCCGCTTGGACCCCGCCAGAAGAAAGCTCGCCCGATCCGCCACCACTTTCGCTCGCCCGCTCAGCACGTCCATCTGCATGCTGGAACCGAAGTTCTCCTGCCGGGAAGTCAGCGTCTTCCCTTCTTTTGTCGTATATCGCCAAACGCAGCCCAGCGCCACCACCGCTTGTCCGCTGTCATTGACCAGCACCGCTGACCGGCTCAAATCCGCTTCCATGCTGATCGCCCTGGCAAGATCGGCAAAGCCCTCGTCCGCGGGCGTCAACAGATGCAATCCAAACTCCGCCAGATCTACAAACTGAACCGAAGCCATGCTAGTACCTGCCTTATTTCAGCCTAGCGCTTTTCCGACGCCGCGTGATCAGGTCGAAGGTTGCCTCCGGTCTAGAGAGAGTGTCATCATCCTAGTGAGATCTTACCCCTGGAAACCACCCGACTCTCCACCAAAGGCCAAGTCGTATTGCCCAAGGAACTTCGTACCGCCCGAGCGTGGGCACCGGGCACGGAGTTCACCGTCGAAGCGACTCCCGAAGGAGTATTGCTGCGTCCCGTTAGCCGCTTTCCACGGACCACGCTGAGCGAAGTCGCGGGCATGCTCAAGAGGCCTGGAATGGCCCGCGTGACGGACAAGCAGATTCGAGAAGCCATGGATCGCGAAGTGAAGCGAAAGCATGACAGCGGTCGATACTAACATCCTCGTTCGCCTTCTTGTTGTCGACGACCGCACTCAGTTTGAAGCTGCTCAAGCAGCGATTGCAGTCGGCCCCGTCTGGATCGCCAAGACTGTTCTTCTCGAAACCGCTTGGGTGCTCCGCAGCGCTCATGGGTATTGTGAAGCCACCGTATGCGACGCCTTCATAAAGCTCTTCGGCCTCCCGAACATCGAGGTCGAAGACCCGGATGCAGTCGCTGACGCTCTCGCCTTGGCCCTCGGCGGTCTCGAGTTTGCCGATGCCATCCACCTAACGAGCCGCCCCCCCGGCGCGACGTTTCTCTCTTTCGACAAAGCCCTGGTTCGCCGAGCCCAACGAGCGGGAGTACCCTCGGTCGCCCATCCCGCGAAACCCCACTAGCCTACTCCGGCTTGTGCGTCTTCCTCGTCCGCGCCGCCTCCCTCACGTCCTCCGACAGACTCTTATTAAAGCTCGCCCCATACCCATCCGTCTGCCGATAAACATACCCCTGCCACGGGTCCTTCCCCGCCGCCCGCGGATCCCCCGTCTCCTCCAGATACGCCTTCAATCGCGCCCGCATCTCGTCCCGCCGCCCGGCATAGCGAGCGTCCTCGGCCAAGTTCCTCACCTGCCCCGCGTCCGTCCCCACTTCGTATAACTCCTCCGCCGGCCGCTTTGCTAAACACCACGCCACCTGCTTCGGAAACCGCTTCGCCGCCGTCGGGCCGATTAGCACCTCCTTCGTCGGGGCGCCATCTATATCCCCGTGTGGCGTCTTGTTTGATGACAAGAACTCGCCCCCCGTTGGCCACCGATCCGGCGCGTAGTTCCGGATGTACAGGAACTCACTCGTCCGCATCGAACGCATCGGATATCCCGCCCCGTCTGGCCGACACATCGTATGCCGCTCCATGCCGCTGAACACCGCCTTCCGCGGCTCCCAACTCGCCTCGCTCAACAGCAGCGGCAGCAAACTCCTCCCGGCCATCCCCGTCGGCTGCGCCACCCCCGCCGCCGCCAGAAACGTCGGGGCAAAATCGGTGTGGCTAACGAGGTCCTCCACCACCCTGCCTCGCTGTAACTTCGCCCCCCAACGTACCGCCAGTGGCATATGCACGCCCCAATCGTACAGGCTCACCTTCGCATGCGGAAACGGCATCCCGTTGTCGCTCGTCACCACGATCAGTGTATTCTCCAACTCCCCCATCTCTTCCAAGACCCGCAGCGCCTTCGCCAATTGCGCGTCGTACCACTCGATCTCCAGATAGTAGTCGAGCAGGTCTGACCGCACCTCCGGCGTATCCGGCAAAAACTCCGGCACCTGTGCCTCCTCCAGCTTCTTGCCCAGCCGCAGCCCGCTCCCTTCGTCGTAGACCCGATGCGGCTCCTTCGACCCCAACCAGAAGCAGAACGGCACACCCTTCGCCCTCTCCCCCAGAAACTGCCGAAAGTTCTCGGCGTAGTCGCTCGGCTCAATCCCCTTCCGCACCGGCTCGGCATGGCGCTTGCTGTTGTACTCTTTTCCGCACGGATTTCGCGTCGCCCCTAACGCCTTCCAATTCCCCGGTGCCCACCCCTTCCCCGTGTAGCCCGTCGCGTACCCCGCGTCCTCCAACAAATGCGGATACAGCGGAATCGTCGGCGGCATCGCGCCGTACAACACCCCCGCCTCGCCCTGTTGCCAAGCGTGGCGACCCATCAACACCGCGCTCCGGGCCGGCGTGCACGAAGGGCTGGCCGAGAACGAATTCTTGAACAGAACCCCTTCCCGGGCGATCCGGTCAAACGCGGGCGTCGCCACGTGCTTGGCCCCGTAGGCCCCCGCGTCGCGCCACGACTGGTCATCCGAAATTACGAGCAAGATGTTGGGCCGCGGTGCCGCCGGTCGCCCACATCCCGCCATCATCGCTATTCCTGCCAACAGTTCCCGTCGTCGCATGGCTCATAGCGTTTCACACTTCGAGCGATCCCGGCTACCGCAGGCAAGCCAACGTGTGATGAAGGGGGAGGTCCCGATCTTCCCGTGCCACACCTTCAAGTTACTCAACGCGTCTACTTTTTCCGGGTCCGCCTAATCTTGAAGATCTCGCCATCGTCCCGAATCATCATCAGATGATCCTTGAGCAGCGTCACCGATCCCCCGTTCTGACTGGCCAGCATCTTCCACAAAACCTTCCCCGTCTTCATCTCCACCGCTCGCAACTGTTCTCCCGGTTGCGTCGGTCCGTGCAGCCCATAAAGGCGTGCAAGATGGCGCCGAGCCGCTGGCGCAGTTCGCTCCGTTCGGGCATGCCGAAGGGAATGCCCAAATCCTTGGTGGTCTGCTTCCCCCGGCTGATCCGCTGGGCCATCGTGGCTTCGGAAACCAGGAAGGCGCGTCCGATCTCAGCGGTCCTCAATCCACCCACCGCGCGGAGCGTCAGCGCAATCGCGGAGGATGTGGTCAACGCCGGATGGCAGCACATGAAAAGGAGCACCAGCGTGTCATCATCGCCCTCAACCGCCGGACAAGGGGTCGGTTGCATTGCCAACGTCTCTTCTCGCCGCTGGCGGGCCGCATCCGCGCGGATCTGGTCGGTCATCCGTCTCCCCGCCACCGCGATCAGCTAGGCGCGGGGGTTGTCCTGAAGACCCTCCCGCGGCCACTGTTGCGACGCGGCCAGCAGCGCCTCCTGGACGGCGTCTTCGGCGGAGGCGAAATCGCGGTATCGCCGAAGCAAGACCGCCAGAACTTGCGGCGCGAGGTCCCGGCAGAGCTGGTCATGCTCCTTCGTCACTTACGCCTCCGGTGGTCCGCTCATGATCTGACGCACTTCAATCGGCATGTTCAGGGGAAGGCCTCCGGGCCCCGGTGCCGCCGACGCCATCGCCGCTACCGCAAAGGCTCGATCCTCGGTTTCGACGTCGATGATCCAATAGCCGATCAGGAACTCCTTCGATTCCGCGAACACCCCGTCGGTGACCGGAGTGCCGTCGCTTCCGGCGCGAACCAGCCGCGCCTGATTCGGCCACGCCAGGCCCTCGGCCGAGACGAGTTCTCCGGATTCTTTGAGCGTCCGGTTCAGCCCCATCATGAACTGGATATGCGCCTGAATCTCCGCCTGCGACCAAGTCGCGATGCCCTTGGACTGGCTCTCGGGGTCCTGCTTCATCCCCATCATCAACATGAATTTCATATATTCTCCTCTCGATCTTCTCACTCCCGCGGGGGTGAGGTCGGAGCCGACTCCTCCTTCTCTACATCGTCTCAGCCGCCACATCGTCGAACACGCCCGTGCCGCCTTCTCAGACCCGGCCCGACCCGGACACCACACAAAGTGGTCTTGCAGTTTTCGATAGCGGGTACGCATCGCGGGTCGATCCTCGGCTAGCCGGGATGCCTATTCGACAAACATCCGCGCTACCCGGGAACTGATCCCGCAGAGCACGGCATAAGAGATCGTCCCGGCAGTCCGCGCAATCTGCTGCGCGTCAATCTCACCACCCAGCAGGGTCACCGGGTCGCCCGTTTTCAACCCCTCAATGCCCGTCACGTCGATTGTCGTTACGTCCATCGACACCGCCCCAATCACTGGACAAATCCGCTCACCCACCAGCACCTTCCCCCGATTCGACAGCCGGTGCGGATACCCATCGGCATATCCCGCCGCCAGCACCGCGATGCGGATGGGTGCGGTCGCCCGGTAGATCGCTCCGTAGCCAACCGGCGCACCCGCTGGAATGTCCTTCACTTCCAGCACACAGGTCTTCCAAGTTAACGCCGGCGCCACGTCCAACAACCGCTCCGGTGCCGGGCCCTTCGCGGGCGAAACGTAGCCATAAATCGCGTGCCCCGGTCGCACCATATTGCCCCACGCCGGTCGACGACCATAGGCAATCGGAATCGTGCTCGACAAGTGAACGTAGGCCGGACGCAACCCGCTAGCCGTCAGCAAATCGAAGAAATATTGGATTTGCTCGTCGGTTTGCCCGGACGAATAGTCGCCGGCCGAAGCGAAATGCGTCATCAATCCTTCAAACTCCGCCGTCCGGCACGCGCCCACCGCCTCGGCCACGGCGGATGCCTCCGCCCGCGTTCCCAGCCGACCCATGCCGCTGTCGATCTTCACATGAAACGCCACCGCTTGCCCCCGCCGCAGCGCCAACCGTTCTAGCTCCGCAATCTCCCCCAACTCATGAATCGCCGGCGTCAACCGATAGTCAAAAAACGCCTCCCGGCTGGCCGGCAAAAAATCGGCCATCACCAGGATCCGGGTCTGGATCCCCGCGTCCCGCAGCGCCGCGCCTTCCTGCACGTTGCTCACCGCCAGCCAACGTGCCCCGGCCCGTTCCAGCGACCGCGCCACCGCCACCGCCCCGTGCCGATACGCGTCCGCCTTCACCACCGGCATCACCGTAACGTCCTGGCCCACCACCGCCCGTACCGCGCGGAAGTTACCCGCGATCTGCCCCAGCGAAACCTCTAACCATGATCGATGCATAGCTCTTCAAAGAGTGCCACATACTCATCCGTCACCGCGTCCCAGCTATAGCGATCCCGCACCCGAGCTACCGCCGCCGCTCGCAGCCGCTCCAACTCCATCCGAGGAAGATCCAGCGCCTGCCGCATCACCTCCGCCAGATTCGCCACGGTGAACGGCAGCCCCGCGCCTCCGGCCACCTCCCGGTTCTCCTCGGTATCCAGATACAGCACCAACGCCCCCCGGCCCATCGCTTCAATCAATGCCGGATGAGTCCCACCAACCTCTGTCGCATGGACGTAGGCAAAGCAAAACGAACCCAGCTCTTTGTACCCCTGGCCATAGATCGCGCCCGGCATCACAATCCGCGCATCCGTCGTTGCGCGGACGCGCGCAATGTAGTCCTCCGCGTAAGGAGCGTCGCCGATCAAAGCCAGTTTTAAATCAGTCGAAACCTCTTCAAACGCCTCCCTTACCAGCAAGCCATTGTTCTCCGGCTCCATCCTGCTGACGTACAGGAAGTAGCGCTCCGGCTCCAAGCCCAGTGCGTCCAGCGCCACCCTGGTATCGACCTTGCCCATCTCCGCCCCATAGGCGATGAAAGTCGTCTCCGCGTTGTACTCCTCGCGGTAGTAAGCGCGAATCGCCAGGGCATCGGAGACGGCCCGCGTCGGGCAGAAAGTAGCTAACCACTCCGAAAGGCGATACCAAGTCTTCGCCGCCCGATTCCACTTCTTCCGCTTCCGCTCCAGGCCATCCACGTTCAAAGCCACCCGCGTGCCTACCACACGCGGCATCCACGCAAAAATCGCGTTGGCCGCATTGCAGTACAAAGCCACATCCTGCCGTTGCGTCAGCAAATGAAACGTCGAAATACCCGTATGGACGATTGTCTCCAGATACTTGTGGCGAATCGTCGGCAGCGTCTTCAGCCGCATCCCCAGAAATCGATCACCCGGATGCTTCTCCCGGCAATAAACCAGCACCTCGTGGCCCCGCTCCACCAGTCGCCGACCAAGCTCCTCGGCGAACGTCTCAAACCCACCGTAGTTGGCCGGTACGCCCCGCGTGCCAACAATCGCAATGCGCATCCGCTACCCGCGCGCTGTTTTGAGCCGCGCTTGCACCCGGGCCGGAGTCGGCTTCGGTGCCGGACGGGCCGTCGGTTGCTTCTGGAACCAACTGGCCATGTATTCGTCGGTCACCCGTCGCCGCCGCATAATCACTTCGCGCTTGGCCCACACTCGCTTCCAAGTCTTGGCCACTTCCCAAAATGCCCGCAGCGAAGATGTCTCGCGCGTAAAGCAACAGGCGACCACCACGGCGTCTCGAAACGTAATCCAGAACCAATGCCGCTTATACAAATCGGTCGTCATGTTCTTGATGCGCATCAGGAACCGATTCTTCACCGAGTGCATGTTGATTTCCGCTGGTAATGCCCGTCGGTTACCCGGCAATACGTTTCGCACGTGGTACGCCCGCGGATTCGGAGTATAGAGGCATCGCCAACCGAGGAGCTGCGCTCGCCACGCAACGTCGGCGTCTTCTCGGTACACAAAGAAATCGGAATCGAAAAACTCACCGTCGATGGAGATATCGTCGATCATCTCGCGACGATACAAAGCCGCCGCCGCGGTGGCACCGAAAACGTATTCAAAATTCGAGTATTCGCCGTTATCCACTTCCTGGCTGCCGCGATCCAAATGGCGAAGCATGGGAGTAAAATAAATCCCCGTGGAATCCACCCGCGGTTTGTCGGGTAGGTCAAAGGTCGCGCTGATCGTGAGCAGCTTGCCACAGACGGCACCGATGCGCGGATGGAGATAGCCGGCTTCGAGCAACTGCGAAATAAAGTTCGGCAGCAACAGCACGTCCGGATTCAACGTCAGAATCCACTCGCCCCGAGACTTCCCGATCGCCTGGTTCTGAGCGCCGGCAAACCCCAAATTCTCTTCGTTATAGAAAATTCGGCAACGCCCCTCGAACTGTTCCAGAATATCGATCGTGCCGTCTGTCGAGTTGTTGTCGACCACCACCACTTCCAAGCTCGAATGCTTCTGGGCCAGCACCGACTCCAGACATCGCTTAATAAAGCGGCCACTGTTGTAGGTGACGATGGTTACGGAGACCAGATCGGAATAAGCCATGTAGTTGGTTAATGGTTCTCTAAACTTCCAAACACCGCGCAGCGGACTGACATCAACATTGACTGGAACTGGGCACCGAGAACAGGTAGGCCCGATAATAAGATGATGCCGGGCAAAATTCGTAACGCAAGACCAAGAAAAACGCTTCCGGCCACCAGCCTGACTGAAACAGGTCCGAAATGTCGAACTGCGTACCTAAGCAGGCTACCATACCAGAATCGAATCCGGCAGCCGTCATGGAGTTTTCGCACCGAATGGCCGCCCGAGTGGAAGGCACGTACTGAGGGTTCCAGGACAATAGTCCCCCCCCGTTCGAGTAACCGCTTGCAAAAGTCCACATCTTCGAACCAAATCGGGAAATAGCGCTCGTCGAATCCACCCAACTCCAGCCAGTCGTCCCGGCGGAACAAAAAAAACGCGCCCGCGGGTTGTTCAACATTTTGACGAATGGAAAGGTTTAAATCAGAACAGCGGTAGGAACGATTAACGGGGTTGTTGGGCCAGATTCGATTTATTCCGAGCACTTCAAGGGCCAGCGCGCCTGGAGTTGGTAACCGTCTGACACTAAAGCCATTCTGCGGCTCTCCGAAGGCGTCAACCAATAATCCGGCCACCGCGGTGTGTCGGCTCGCAACAGCAATGTCACATAACGCCCCCACCGGAGTGAGCAGTCGGGCGTCCGGATTGAGCAGTAGAGTCAACGGCGCATCGTGCGCCCGCACCCCCTGATTCACTGCCGCCGCAAACCCTCGGTTCTCCGCATTCCGGATCAACGTAACGTCGTCTGGAAATACCGTCCCGTCGCTCGAAGCGTTGTCGACGATCACCACCGGCACGCCGAATTCCCGGCAAGATTTAACCACCTCGGCCACGTGGGTCCCTGAGTTAAAAGTTACGATCACCGCGCAGACCCGCTTCATTCCCTCACCAGCCGAAAGTACCAGCGCCAGAAAGTATCCATCCCGGTCTCCTGCTGCAGCGCCGCAATCAGCGAATCGTCCGTGCCAAACGGATCGCTGGGCATCGTGGGAAAAACTGGAAACGTCGCTCTCCTGCCCTTCCGGCGCGCCAGCATTTTCCACAGAACGCGGGCGACCCCTACCGCCCATCGATCCCGCCCTCCCCAATGCTTGGCCACGAGCCGCGCGTGGTTCGTCGCCATTTGCCGAGTGGCGAATTCGCTCCAAGCTCCCGCCGTGGCGCTCCCCTCATG
>JANODS010001187.1:0-1662 GCA_031412835.1 Acidobacteriota bacterium
CGCCGGTGGAGATTCCGGCGGTGTCTGTTCCAGAGCCGACGGCGGTGGTGCCGTCGGCTCCGGCTCCGGTGCAGGCCAAGCCGACGGTGGTGGCCGTCGCTCCACGCGTGGCGGTGTTGACGGTGTTGAACGAGAACGGGGCTTCGGGGCCGCTGAGTTATGGGAGTGTGCGGAAGGCTTTGAGTTTGGGGCGGGCGGCGCAGGGGCCAATTGTAGAGACAGTGCAGGCGCGAGGGGTGAACTTCCGGCTGAACGCGGAGCAGACGATTGAGCTGCACGGAGCGGGGGCGACGGATGGGTTATTGCAAGTGATTGGGAGCTCGTACCGGGGGGAGCCGGTGGCCGCGCCGATGCAGAAGGCGGTGGTGATGCCGCCGGTTCCGGAAGGTCCTCCGGTGGCGGCTCCGGCGGTGGCGGCTCCGGCGGCAATTAAGCCACGCGGCGTGACGCGGTTGAGTGAAGTGAAACATCTTTATGTGAAGCCGATCGAAGACGGCTTCGACGCGGCTTTGCGGCGGGAGTTGGAGCTGCAGTTGGGACAGCGGCTGGAGGTGGTGAGTACGGCGGGGCGGGCGGAGGCGGTGTTGGAGGTTCAGATTGAAGGCGAGGACGGAGGGAGCGTGGTGGGGACGGCGGGGCGGGTGTTTGGGTTGAAGAACAAGGTGAAGGCGGTGGCCGTGATGAAGGCTCGGGCGGATGGGAAGGTGCTGTGGCAGACGGTGGCGGGCGACAAGCAGGCGCTGGGGTTGGGCGATTCGGCCAAGCGGTTGGCCGCCAGGATTGTAAAGCAGCTACGATCAGATTGGATACGATAGATTTTTGAGCAGCTACAGGCCAGGCGAAGTGACCCAGTTACTTGCGGAGTGGCGCAGGGGAGACCGGGCTGCGTTTGACCGTCTGGTGCCGTTGGTTTATGACGAGTTACACCAAATTGCGGCGGGATTGATGCGGCGCGAGCGAGATGGGCACACGTTGCAGCCGACGGCGCTGCTGCATGAGCTTTACTTTCGATTGGCGCAGCAGAGGCAGGTGGGAATCTCGGACCGGGGGCATTTTTATACGTTTGCGGCGAAGCTGATGCGGATGATTTTGGTGGACCACGCGCGGGGTCGGCATGCGCAGCGGAGGGGTGGGGAGACGATTCGGGTGCCACTGTCGGACGAGTTGGCGTGGCTGGGGGAGCGGGATACGGATCTGCTGGATTTGGACAGGGCGCTGGATCGGTTGGAGGAGTTGGACGAGCGGAAGTCGCAAGTGGTGGAGCTTCGATTTTTCCTTTCGTTTGGGGTGGAAGAGATTTCGGAGGCGCTAGGAATATCGAAGGCAACGATTGAGCGGGACTTGAAGTTTGTGCGGGGATGGTTGTATCGTGAACTTCGCGGAAGTTAGAGGCGTTTGATGAAGATTTCTCGCTATGTCAGGTGATGCCCTCCAGTTTGCCTAATGCTCCGGTATGGAAGCCGGACCTGCGCTCGCCGATCTACGTAGGCGGGCGGTTTCTATTGCTCGACCAAATTGGGGAGGGGGCGACGAGCGTAATCTTCAAAGCTCGGGACACGACGACCGAACACGTGGTGGCGTTGAAGGTGCTGAAGCAGAAGGCGATGGCGCATGCCCGGCTATCGGAGGGTTTTCAGCGGGAAGTGAAAGTGGGCGAAAAGC
>JANODS010001188.1:0-2624 GCA_031412835.1 Acidobacteriota bacterium
ACGTGAAGTACTGCAGCAGCTACTGCAAGGACCGCCCGGAGACGGACGGCTCGCAATGTCGCTGCGGGCATGAGGCTTGCGAGAACTCGAATCAGAGCTAGGCTTGTAGAAGAGGAGGGGGCAAAGAACTTCCTCCCCTCCGGACGCTAGGGAACAAGGATCTTCGCCACGACGACATTGTCGGCGTAGTCGGTCGAGCGGACGGCGATCACTATCTCCTGGCCAGTCGCACGCGGCACAGTGACCGAATACTTGTGTTGCTTTGCGTCGTGCAGGCGCGTCAGAGGTTCGACGATGGTCCAATCGCCGCCGTTGATGGAGTACTCGGCTTTCTGAAGGATTGAGGCATCATCGGTGGCGGTCCAGGTGACGAAGCTGGCTTGGGCGCGCAACTCCGTGATGCGCGGAACGGTGTTGTCGATGGAGAACCACTCGCCTTCCAGCGAATGCGACAGCGCCTTGGCGGGGACGTTCGAGGGCGCATCGGAGGCGGTGACGCGAAGCTGATATTCGCCGTCCGGGAAAGCTTGGCTGTCCCAGGAATAATTGCGGGCCGTGAGTTTATCCTTCAAGAGCTTCCAGGATTTCTCGCCTCGACCTCGGATCTCGACCTTGTATTCGACCGAATCGCCGTTCGAATCGCCCGCCTTCCAACGAGCCGACTGCGAACCCTTCGAATAGTTCAGCGTGGCGGCACCCGGGTCCGATGACGCCACTGACGTGGAAGAGCTGCTACTCGCCGACATGGCCGGCAGCGATAACGTCGTGGACGGCGAAATCCCCGCCACGCTAATGGGGAATCGATAGTTCGCCTGCGTAACTTCGATCGCTTCGACGAGTGGTGCGACGTTCCGAGCGAGGTAGGCGAGTTCGACGCTCGCGAGCTCGGCTCCGCCCGACAGCGTCACGCGATACTGCAAGAAACGGGCCGCCGGAGACGCGATGCGTTCGCCCAGCGGGGCCCAGGGGCTCCAGTTGCTCTGCGCGCGATCCACGTTGCCGCTGCGGGTCTCCCACTTGCCGGAGCCGCCATTGGCGATGATCTTCGGCTCCACCCGGCCCCATTCAGAGAATAGGCCGGCGTCCATCACGTCACTTTCCAGGGTACCCTCTTTTTCGAGTTCGGGGCCGATCGCGTACACCTTTCCGATGTTTCCTGTGACGGCCACGATAGGCCCTTTCGGAGTGGCGACCAGCGCCGTGATTTGCGTCGGCGGCAGGGTCAGCAGTTTGGTCGAGACGAGTTCGGAATCGATGCGGTAAACGCTTCCCTTATTCCCGGTGCCGACGACGGGCTTGCCGTTCGCGTCGAGGCAAATGCTATAGATCACTTCAGAGGCGTCCGCCCACAGCTTCGAAGGGAAGCCATCGGCGGCGATCCGGACCAACTCCGAGCCGCCGCTGACAGAACTCGGAGTGGTAGAGGGCGGAGGCGCGGTCGGGCGCGGGGCGACTGTTACGTTCATCCCGGTGACGGCGACCTGCGGAGGCGGAGCCGCCAGAGGGGCCGGCGGTGGAGCGGGTGCGGCCGAGGCGGACTTATTGCCCACGCCGGCCGCGAAGATCGTGCCGTCGGCGGCTACGGTCAAGGCCGTGATCTCACGCTTGCTCGACTGGTGCAGAACGAAGCCACCGGTCGCGTTCACCCGCAAAATCAGCCCGCTCGGCTCGGTACCCACGATTACGTCGCCGTTCGGCGCAACCGCCAGCGAACGGATGTGCTCGTCGTCAGCTTTGAAGAAGACTTGCCCCGCGCCGGAAGTGCTGACGCGATGAACCTCGCCACGGTCGCCCGTACCGACGAACAGGTCACCCGATTTGGCAAAAGCCATCGCCCAAATGTACTTCGCCTTCGGGTCATAGAAGACGGTCGACTTGCCATCGGCCCCGACCTTGTACACCTTGCCGTCCGGCGCGGTGGCCACGTAAAGCTGATCGGCGGCATTCACTGCCAGCGCTTGAATCTGCAAGCCCGGCACTTCGGCCAACGTACGGCCTTGGCCTTGAGCGTTCACGGCGAACACCTTCGCCACCGTCCCGCCGGGGTTGCCGCCGCCGGTATAAATCGTGCCTTTCGAATCTCGCGCCACGGCCCAGAGGTACGAGACCGAAGGGTCGAAAAGCTCCTTCGACACCGGCGCCAGCATCACTCGGCCATCGCTGCGCAACGCCAAGCGTTTCAGAGTCGCCCGGTCATAATCGGCCTTCGATGAGTTCGTCCAGAACTGAGTTTCGACGCCCAGCGCCAAAGTCACGAGCAGCGCGGCGGCAGCGCCCGCGCGCAAAAGAGGAAGCGAAGAGAACATGCGTTATTTCACCGTCACGCGCAGCGAATGGCTGCCGCTGACCATATAGTCAAAAGGAATAGAAACTTCGGCCAACGCGGTTTCCGGCGAGGCCAGGTAGTTGCGGGCCGAACTGCGGCCGTTCTGCATTACGTTCAGGACCGACGACGGCAGGTTCGGCAACGTCTTGTCGTCGACAAACATGGTGGGCCGATTCTGCACGAGCGCAGCGTAGAGCCGATTGTTGGCGCGCTCCTGGCTGATCAGCGAGACAATCTCAGGCACATCGAGGAACCGGTTCATCTGCCCGGCCATGTTCTGCATCCGGTTCAACGTATC
>JANODS010001189.1:0-3888 GCA_031412835.1 Acidobacteriota bacterium
CCCGCCCACGCCGCGCTCCCCCGCCGAATCCCGTTTTCCGGACTCCTCCCAAACTCCCCCCACCAAACCACCACCGTTTCCTCCAACAGCCCTCGCCGCTTCAGATCCTTCAACAAACCACTCACCGGCTTGTCAATCGCCCGCAGCCTCGACCCATGCGCCTTGTCAATGTAATCGTGCGAATCCCACCCACCCGCAATCACCTGCACAAATCGAACCCCGCTTTCCACCAACCGCCGTGCCAGTAAACACCGCCGACCCAACGCATCGGCGTCCTTATTCGGCCCCCCAACCCCATACATCGCCAAAGTCTCCGCCGACTCCTTCGCCAAGTCCACCACTTGCGGCATCTCCGCCTGCATTCGGAAAGCCAACTCATAGCTCTCCACCCGCGCCACCAACTCCTCATGCTCCGGATGCCGCCCCCGATGCAACGCGTTCAGCTCCTTCCAAAAACCCAGATTCGCCTCCTGCCGCGGCTTCGTCACCCCCGGCGGCGGAGCCATATCCAACACCGGCGCCCCACCCGCCCGCAACGGCGTCCCCTGGTAATACGCCGGCAAAAAACCGTTCGACCAGTTCGCCGCGCCGCCCTGCGGATACGCCACATCCGGCAGCACCATAAACGAGGGCAAATTCTGGTTCACCGTCCCCAACCCATACGAAGTCCACGCCCCCAGCGAAGGATCCCCCCCAAACTGATTCCCCGTGTTCAAGTGGTACAGCGCCGTCGGATGGTTAACGCTGTCCGCCTTCAACCCCCGATAAAAACAGACATCGTCCACCACCTCGCCAAAGCTCTCCAGCAGCGAATTGATCTCAATCCCCATCTTCCCCGCGCGCCGAAACTCGAACGGGCTCTTGACGTAATACCGCTCGCCGGTATTCATGTTCGCTTCAAACTTATTCCGCTCCTTCTGAAAGCGCGTCATATGAAGCTGCTCTAACTTCGGCTTCGGGTCAAAGGTGTCGATATGGCTCGGCCCGCCCTCCATCAGCAAAAAGATACAGCGCTTCGCCTTCGCCGGATGATGCGGTGCCTTCTGCCGCAGCACCCCGCCTTCGGCCTCCAGAGCGCTCAGCGCCACCGCGCCCAAGCCCATTCCCGAGCCAAACAGCAGCTCCCGTCGCGAAATTGAGGCCGTCCTCATCTCATCCCTCCTCAATACACGTACAAGAACTCATTCGCGTTCATCAGCATCAAAGCAATATCGGAAAGCGCGCGCGTCGCCGGCCCCACGTCGGACGGATGCAAGTTCGCCTCAAACGGAGTCAAATCCTCCGGCTGTACGAACTCAGAAGTCTTCCCCGTCAACTCACTCGTAATCTTATGCACGATCGGCTTCGCCGCCACCTTCGCCGGAGCCGGATTCGCCTTGTGAAATGCCAGCATCCGCTCAAAATGCCGCCGCGCCGCTTGCAACTCCGCCGCCTCCACCGGCCTTCCGAATGCCAGCTCAAACCCCCGCCGAATTTGCCCGTCCACCGTCGTCGCCTCCCGCTCCAATCGCACCGCCATTGCCAACGCCAAATCGTTCGTCAACTGGCTGTTGAACAGGCCAAATGCCTGCGTCGGCACGGTCGTTGCCTCCCGCCGCTCACAGGAAAGGTCCAAGCTCGGTCCGTTAAATACTTCAATCAGAGGGTCCACCAAGCTCCGCTGCTGAAACGTATAGACCGTCCGCCGATTGCGCTGTCGCCGCAACGGCGAGGCGCGATAGACCGGTGCCAACGATCCCATCCGATGCTGCGGCTGCCGCGCCACGTCGTCATTGATCTGCGGAAAAACGCCCGGCCCGCCCGCCTCCAAGCTCAACTCCCCGCTCACCGCCAGCAGGCTATCCCGCAACACCTCAGCCTCCATGCGACGAGGCGAAAAATGCCCCAGCAGCGCATTCTCCGGGTCCTTCTCCCGCGCACCCGACCTGCCCGCACGCTGGTACGTATCGGACCGCATGATCATTCGATGCAGCTCTTTCACGCTCCAGCCCTTCTCCACAAACGTCGCCGCGAGCCAATCCAGCAGCTCCGGATGCGTCGGCTTCTTCCCCATCTTGCCGAAGTTACTCGTATCCCCCGCCAGCCCCCGGCCAAAGTGGTACTGCCAAACCCGGTTCACCATCACCCGCGCCGTCAGCGGATTCTTCGCATCGGCAATCCATAACGCCAGCGCTGATCGGCGACCGGCCACGCTTCCCGGAACCTCTGGACTCGGAAAATTCCCGTACTTTTCCAGGGCCGACAACACCCCGGGAGTTACCGCTTCGCCCGGCGCCTGCACGTTGCCGCCTGGCAGAATGTTCACTCCCGCCGGCTGATAAGCCGCCCGGCGAGCGTACTTCAAGTTTGGCCCTCCG
Organism: Acidobacteriota bacterium; assembly: GCA_031412835.1. GTDB lineage: Bacteria > Acidobacteriota > Terriglobia > Bryobacterales > Bryobacteraceae. The sequence goes on from JANODS010001189.1 coordinate 2,358, forward strand.
TCCGTCGCCCCGTCCAACGGACCGCTCGACACCGCAAACGCCAACGGCTCAAACCGGCCCAAGGACTCTTTAAACAACTGGGTATGCTTCTGGAATAGCTTGTACTCTTCGGATAGCTCTGTCGCCGAACCCTCGCCGCCGGTCACGCCCTCCTTTCGATACCCCTCCATCATCGCCTTCGCCCGATCGTACTGGCCTTGGATGTAGGCCTTCCCTCCCCCCAAATCGCTGACGTTCTCTTGCTGCAAAAACGGCACCGTCGGCCTCGCAAACTCCGTCGAACCGAAGATCGCCTGCACCCGGTAGTAGTCCTTCGTCGGAATCGGGTCGAACTTATGGTCGTGACACTTCGCGCAGCCCAACGTTAAGCCAAGAAAGGTGTTGATCGTCCCATGCGCAACATCGTCCAGATACAGTTGCCGCGTCACCGCCTCCACCGACATCGCCGTGTGCTCCCACGGCCCCGACCGCAGAAACCCCGTCGCGATCACCGCCTCCGACTTCCCCGGATACAACTCATCCCCCGCCACCTGCTCCCGTATGAACTGGTCGTAAGGCTTGTCCTGGTTGAAACTGCGAATCACATAGTCCCGATATCGCCAAGCGTTCGGCCGCTCAAAGTCGTTCGAATAGCCGCTCGTATCCGCGTAGCGCACCACGTCCAGCCAGTGCCGACCCCACCGTTCTCCATACCGAGGCGACGCCAAAAGCCGATCCACCAGCCGCTCCCACGCCCGCGGTTGCTTGTCGTCGACAAACGCCGCCACCTCCTCCGGCGTCGGCGGCAGCCCGGTCAAATCAATCGTTGCCCGCCGAATCAACGTCCGGCGATCCGCCCGTGGAGCCACCGGAATCTTGCCTTGAGCTAATTTCTCCCCGATGAAATCGTCAATGCGTCTGCCCGGAGCGAAAGCCCGTACCGGCTGAAACGCCCACAAGTCCTCCGGCTTGTACCCCCACTGCCCCGGCTCCTTCCGTTCCGCCCATGGGGCCCCGACCTCAATCCAACTTCGAAACGCGGCAATCGTCTCTGCCGGAAGCTTTTTCCCCGAGCCCCCAGGCGGCATCTGCAAGTTGTTCCGCCCCTCCAGCACGTGCAACAGCAGACTCTGCTCCGGTTGCCCGGCCACCAAGCCCGTCCCACGGACACCGCCCCGAACCAGCCCCGCCCTCGAACTCACGTCGAGCTTGGACAAGGCCTGCGACTTGCCATGGCAACCCTGGCACTCTCGCTCAAGCACCGGCTGAATCTTTGCAAGAAACAGCTCCGCTCCCGGATCCGCGGCCAAGCCGTGGACGACCAAACAAACACCAATCACCCAATCGAGGCGGAAACGCACTACCCAACTATATCGCCGTTTCAAGAACACGAAAAGTCGACTTAGGCCACCACCCCTAAGTCCACTGCGTTCTTTGGTCGGGCCGGCGAGATTCGAACTCGCGACCTCTTGCACCCCAAGCAAGCGCGCTAGCCAGGCTGCGCTACGGCCCGATGACCTCCTTTACTATATCGCACTCCAGTTCATACGTG
>JANODS010001190.1:0-4158 GCA_031412835.1 Acidobacteriota bacterium
GCGAGGGCCGTCTTCACGCTGCCTCCCGGACACGTTTACGAATCCGAGGTCGGCGACATCCTGCCGATTCGGAGGCCACGCTAGATGATCGCGCTGCTCCTGCTCGCGACCTGGTTTCAGGAGATCGCTGCCGCCGCTCCCTCGCCGGTTGGTTCGCCTGCTCACGTCCTGCTCCGCGAGGAATCCGTCGTGGCCGAAGCTTCGGGCCGCCAGACAACGACCACGCGCGCGGTGATTCGCATTCTCACGGCTGAAGGATCGACGGCGGCCCGCGGCGGGGTCGTCTACGACGCGACCAGTGCCCAGGTCGTTTCGTTTCGCGCTTGGCTGCTCTCCCCCTCCGGCGACCCATACGAGTTTTCGTCGGCCGAATTCAAGGACCGAGCGGTGAATCAAGGCGAGCTTCACTCCTCGCTTTGGCAGCGGACGATCTCGGTGGCGGCCGAACCCGGCAGCGTGTTTGCCTATGAAGCGACCGTCACCACCCAAACCGTGTTCACGCAGTTTGAGTTCGAGTTTCAACCCGATGGCCTGCCCGTTGCTTGCAGCCGGTTCTCCCTTTCCGGCCCAGCCGGTTGGACCGTCACCTCCCATCTGTTCGACCTCCGTCCTGTCGTTGCGGGCCAAACGTGGACGGCCTACGATCTCCCGGCGCATCCCGCCTCGTCTCCTCGGCTGGCCATCACCGTGGGAACGGCATTCGCGACTTGGTCCGACGTCGCAGCTTGGCTCGCCACTCAAGCCGAACCTGCCGCCCTCGTGACGCCGGCCATCGTCGCGCGCGCGGCCTCGCTCGTTCAAGATCAAACGGACCCAATCCGTGCCCTCGCGGCGTTCGTCCAGCGGCTCCGCTATGTAGCCGTCAACGGCAACTCCAGCCGAGGTGGTGGCTTCGTTCCGCGCGATGCCGAGACAGTCCTCGCGCTTGGCTATGGCGACTGTAAAGATAAGGCCAATCTGCTTCGAACACTGCTGCGCGCCCGGGGAATCGACTCGTGGCTGGTTGCGATAAATGCTACGGACCGGAGTCGGGTCCGCCCCGAATGGCCCTCACCCCGTCTGTTCAATCACGCCATTCTTGCCGTCGCGACTCCGGACGGTTTGCGCTACTTTGACCCTTCCGATCCCTACACTCCCTTCGGTCAACTGCCCCCCGCTCTCCAGAGCGTTCAGGCGCTGCTGTTCGTCCCGGGAGCTACTTTGGCCAGCACTCCGGTCGGCGAAACGGCGGTGGTTGAGAGGTCGGTCCACCTGACCGTGACGGCGGAGGGCAAAATCGCCGGACGGGTCCTCGAGAGTTCGCGCGGCCACGCCGCAGCGGCCCTGCGGGCTCGTCTGGCCGACAACCCGGAGGTGGGACGGGGCCTGCAAGTGCGGGACGAATTCCCCGGTGACGGCCTTAATCTTTACTATGAGTTCACGGCCGCCTTGCGCGCCGCGGGGCCTGAACTGCTGCTCCTCAAGCCGTTCCTCCTGGCCGAGTTTGCCGCCCCGGTCGCCTTCCACGAAACGGTGGAAATCGCGCTTCCGGCGGAGTTGGTGGTGGACGAACTGCCCGGCGACGCGTTCTTCCGGGGAGGTAAGCTTGTCCTTGAGCGTCGCGACGTGGGTGACAATCCACTCGTCGTGCTCCGTCGAGCCCCCCATGAACAAAGCCACGATTGACGAAATCCGCCATCGCTTCGACAACGACGTCGAGCGATTCTCCAGTCTCGAAACCGGCCAGATGACGACGCAGGACGCCGCCATCGTGCTCGACCATATCGCCAACTGCGCTCGTCGCACCACCCCGCACGCAACCCGCCTGCTCGACCTCGGCTGCGGCGCTGGCAACTTTGCGCTGAAGCTTTCCCAGACGTTTGCCTTCGAAGACATCGGCCTGGTCGACCTCTCGATGCCGATGCTGGATCGCGCCGTAGAGCGGCTTTCCGCCGCCACCAGCGCGCGGTTGCTGCCGCAAGCGGCCGACCTGCGCGCGGCGGAACTCCCGGCGGAACACTACGATATCGTCGTGGCGGCCGCCGTGCTCCACCATCTGCGGACGGAAGAAGAGTGGCTCGCGGTGTTCACGAAGATTTTCCGGACCCTTCGCCCCGGCGGTAGCTTTTGGATCTGGGACTTGGTCGAGCACGATATCCCGGGGGTGCAAGAAGAAATGTGGCACGTTTATGGCGCCTTTCTCGCATCCCTAAGAGGAGAGGCGTATCGCGACCATGTTTACGCCTATATCGCCCATGAGGATTCCCCACGCAGTATTCCGTTCCAACTTACCATGCTCACCCGCGCCGGCTTTGGCGCTGTGGACGTCGTGCACAAGAGTGGGTGCTTCGCCGCGTTGTCCGCCGCGAAATATTCATTCCTTCGTCACTAGAATCAAGTTACAATTGGAAACTACTAAATAAACCGCGTCGCCGGACCTTCGTTAGCTCTAGTCGCTCCCTGGAGTCTGCTCAAAAATGACCAAGATTGCTCTACGTCAAACCATCCTTGGTTTGTTAGTCGTTCTGAATTTTTCCCTGATCGTTGGCTGTATCTATCTCTTACGATCAGAAACCACGGCTGCCGTTTTGTTCTGTCTCGCGCTTGTCGCCTGCGCAATTACGTTCGTCGTTTGCGGCGTCTATTTCACCACCGGCTCCCGCGATACGATGCCCTTTCGGATGGTGATGGGGTACTCGCTTTGGGCTTCTTATCGCAGCACTCGCTTTTACGTGAACTCCCTTTGGCTGACCCTTTTGTTCGCTTCCCTTTGGCTTGTCGGTCCCCGTGCGATCTATCGGATTCAAGTCCGTTGCGATTCCGCGTTGGTGGTAACGGCCTCGAGTTTCCTCGGTCGCGAACTGCGGGTTCCTTGCGAGTCGCAGCGCGCTACCGTTCAGCTATATCAGCCGTTTCGGACGATGGACGCGGCGAAGGATCGGGTTTCGTGCCTCGATTCCGGCGGGACGGTTTTCCCGGGAGTCAGCATGGCGGGTGCGGTGGTGGCTTGCAATACCCCGCCTACCCGGTCTCCCCTGCGCGTTGACCGAATCGAGCCACCGGTGATTGAGGCCAATCGGATCCGGCGCTATCGGCTCTACGGATCCGGTTTCAGCCGGGATAGTGCGCTGAGTCTCGACTCGGCATCGTTCGTGGGCAGTTCGCTTTCCCGCGATTCCGACCGAGCGCCCGCCGAAGTCGGCCCGCAAGGGGAGTGGATGGACATCTTCATCAGTGTGATGTTGGTACCCGGCCGCGACAGAGTCCTCCTCAAAGTAACAAACGGGCACAATCAAAGCGCCCAGTTCTCAGCGCCTGTTCAAACGATCTCGCAGCGGTAGTTTGACGAACCAATAGCCGTTGACGAACAGGGCGGCAGAGCATTTGGGGAAGATTTAGCCAGAGGGACGAGCGGCCACGTCAGTACGGGCCATCGGCCACAGGCGTACGGCACCACGATGCTCAAATAGCGGGGCAGGGCGTCGAGGAGCAAGCTGCTAGTGAAGAGGAGCAGCCAGGCTACGAGAAGCGAGAGCCAACTGAGGGGGGCTCGCATGACGAGGGCTAGAATGAGCATCGCTGCGGAGAAGATCGCGGCACCGTTGAACAGGATTCGGCAGAACGGGCGCAAGGCCGTTGTTGTGCATCCCGGTCTCAAAGGCCAGCCGCGGCCACGCTAACTGGCGGCCCCAGTGGCGCTGCGCTTTGGACATAGGCTTCGGGTTCAGCGCTCGGGTGTCGACCACCCAAGTTGCAATCTTCGCCCAAGGAATCGAGTTTGCCACTTGTCTAGAATAGAGTATGCTCCTCGCTTTCTTCTTCGCCGCCGCTTGCGTCACCGGGACAGATGCCTGCACAGAACATCTTCCGCTTGGCCCCGAAGGCCGCTTCCACCTTCTTTACCGTTCGCATCCGTTGACGGAGCGCAACGAGAGTTTGACGAACGCGCTGATCGTGGTTCACGGCGCGTCTCGCAACGCGGACAACTATTTTCCGTCCGGCACGGCGGGTTCCTTTTTGGCGGGGAAGCTAGATACGACACTGGTGGTGGCACCGCGCTTCCCGGTGCCCCTGGATAAGCTGGCTCCGGGCGAAATCGCGTTTCAACCGAGGGGCGACGATTGGCGCGGCGGGGGGCCGGCGGTGGACCTGCCGACGGTGAGCGCCTTTGACGTTGTC
>JANODS010001191.1:0-3261 GCA_031412835.1 Acidobacteriota bacterium
CGGCGGCGACCAAGCCTGCGACCCCATCCCCGTCGACCTCCGCACCCCCACCGACTTCCTCTGGCAACGCAGTCCCTTCCAACTCTCCGGCGGAGGCGCTGGCACCATTGGCAACGCCGGCGTCGACTACATCCTGCCGTATTGGATGGCCCGTTACTACGGCCTCATCCCATCGCTGGGCGTCCCCGCGACCACGGCTCCAGAAGCCATCGTCTCCCTCTACGGCCCCATGCCCGCCGCCCCGCGCGTCGAAATTCAAGGCCGCCCCGCAGAGATCTTTTTCGCCTCTCCCTCTCAAATTAACCTTCTCGTGCCCGCCTCCACCGCCCTTGGCCCCACTGCAATCGAGGTCCTCGCCGACGGCCCCATCCTCACCGCGCAAACCACGATTCAACCCGTCGCCCCCAACATTTTCACCTTGAACGCCGCCGGCCTAGCCGCCGCCATCGCCACCTCCGGCCCCGCCTTCGCTTGCCCCAACCTCTGCCAACCCGTTCCGATCAGCCTCCCTTCCGCTCTCTCCCTCTATGCCACCGGCCTCCGCCGCGGTCGACTGACCTCCGCCACCATCGGGGGCCTCCCCGCCCCCGTGCTCTACTCCGGAGCCCAACCCAGCTTCCTCGGCCTCGATCAAGTCAATCTCGAAATCCCCCTCGCCCTCCGCGGCCGCGGCCTCGTCGAAATTCGCCTCACCGTCGACGGCATCCCCGCCAACATCGTCTCCATCTCCATTCAATGATCAGTTCAGCTTCTTGATCCGTATGTTCCGAAACCGTACTTCCATCGCCGGCACGGCCTCCACTTCAAACGCCAGCAAACCCGCAAACCGCGAAGCGTCCAAACCCTCCCGCTTCACCTCCCCGTTCACCACCACCTTCATCTTGCCGTCTTTGCAGGTCAGAAAATACTCCATCCATTCGTTGGTCTTTATGACCCTCTCGGCATCGGAGATCTCGACCATCGGCCCCGTCACTACGCCCTCGGTCCGTTCCTCACCCTGCACCCACAGCTTCGCCCGACCGTTCCGCAGCCGCACCTCCATCCGCAGTTCAAAATCTTTAAACCGCTCCCCCCGATGAATCAGCGCCAAGCTCCGTCCCCTCCCGGTCATCTTGTCGGTCGAGCCCCAAATCCGACCGCCCTTCTCGATCTGCCAAACCTGCTCGTCCCCTTCCCAACGGCCAAAGTCCTTGCCGTTAAACAATGGCACGAAGCCTTCGCCCGCCTCTCCCGGCATTAACACTTGCCCATGCAGCGTCATTGCCAAACCGAAAATTATCATCCAACGCATCCTCTCAAAGGTACACTAAACGATGTGAAAGCCTTCGACTATACCGCTCCCGCCACCCTCCCGGAAGCCGTCGGTCTGCTCGTGAGTCAACCCTCCGCCCGGCTCCTCGCCGGCGGGACGGACCTCATCGTGCAACTCCGCTCCGGCCGCAAAGAAGCCGATCTCGTCATCGACATCAAGAAGATTCCGGAGCTTAATGCGCTCGACTTCGATCCCATCGCTGGGCTCACCATCGGTGCCGCGGTCCCCTGTTATCGCCTCACGTCTCACGCCGTTATCCAAGCGCACTTCCCGGCCCTCGCGGAAGTCGCATCCTGGATCGGCGGCACCCAAATTCAGGGTCGGGCTTCGCTCGGCGGTAATCTCTGCAATGCCGCCCCCAGCGCCGACTCCATCCCGCTGCTGATCGCCCTCGGAGCATCGGCCTTGGTCGCCGGGCCCGGTGGCCGCCGCACCGTCGCGATGGAAGATTTCTGCACCGCTCCGGGCCGCAATCAACTCGGGGTCGGCGAACTGCTCGTCTCGATCCAAATCCCCGCGCCCGCGCCCCACTCCGGCGCGGCCTACCTCCGCTTCATCCCGCGCAACGAAATGGATATCGCCGTGGTCGGCGCTGGCGTCGCAGTCACCCTTGCCGATGGCGTCTTCACCGCCGCCCGCATCGCGCTCTCGGCCGTCGCGCCAACGCCGCTCTTCGTTCCCGCCGCCGGCGAGGCGCTCGTCGGCCAACCCGTCTCCCCCGCGGCGCTCGAAGCCGCCGCGAAGATCGCCCAAGCCGCCGCCACCCCCATCTCCGACATGCGCGGCACCGCCGCCTACCGCAAACACCTCTGCGCTGTGATGACTCGCCGCGCCCTAGAAATCGCCGTTACCCGAGCCCAGGAAAACTAACATGGCTTCCAAAATTCAAGTCCAAACCACGATCAACAACGAGCCCGTTCAGTTCCTCTGCGAACCCCGCCAATCTCTATTGGAGTGCCTCCGCGATGTCGTCGGCCTCACCGGTACCAAGGAAGGCTGCGGGGATGGCAACTGCGGCTCCTGCACCGTCAAACTCGGCGACCGCATCGTCACCTCCTGCCTCGTCCTCGGCGTCGAAGCCGAAGGCGAAACGATCACTACCATCGAAGGCCTGGCCCACGGCAACACCCTGCACCCCTTGCAAAAAGCCTTCCTCGAACACGCCGCGCTGCAATGCGGCATCTGCACCCCCGGCTTCCTAATCGCCGCCGACGCCCTGCTGCAAAAGCACCCCCATCCCACCGAAGACCAGACCCGCTTCTGGCTTTCGAACAACCTCTGCCGCTGCACCGGCTACGACAAAATCATCCGCGCCGTCCAAGCCGCCGCGGTCGAAATCAACGGAGCACCCCAATGAGCACCACCACCTATAACGTCCTCGGCACCCGCCCCATTCGTCACGACGGCGCGGACAAAGTCACCGGCCGGGCCCTTTATGGAGCTGATCTCCAACTCGCCCGCATGGTCCACGGCGCGGTGCTCCGCAGCCCCCACGCCCATGCGCGTATTCTGCGCCTCGATACGTCCAAAGCCGCCGCGCTGCCGGGCGTCTTCGCCGTTGTCACCGCCGCGGACTTCCCTCCGGCCGCCGCCGACAAAATCGTCGACTTCGGAGAAGGCGATACGCTGCTCTCGTCGCTGCGCGGCAACATTCTCGCGTCCGGCAAAGTGCTCTATAGCGGTCACGCGGTAGCCGCCGTCGCCGCCGTCAACGCCCACGTCGCAGCGGAAGCGGTAGCCCTCATCGAAGTGGACTACGAACCGCTGCCCTGCGTCCTCACCGCCCCCGCCGCCATGGCCCCCGGCGCGCCTCTGCTCCACGAAGGCCTGGCCAACGGCAACGTCGCCGAATACATCCGCCATGAGATCGGCGACCTCGCCGCTGGCTTCGCCGCCGCCACCGTCATCGTCGAACGCGAGCTCGACACCGCCACCGTCCACCAAGGCTA
>JANODS010001192.1:0-12058 GCA_031412835.1 Acidobacteriota bacterium
CATCGAAGAAATCCGCTGGTATTTTAAAGGCGACCAAACCCGAGACGCCTCCGACGTCGGTAAAGCAAAAGAGCCCCCGAAAACTCATGAAGAGCTAGAGGACGAACGCCGGAACGGATCCAAGCCCGGAGCGAAAGCGAACAAGGACGAAATCGCCACTGTGCATTGAGCAGATTCAGCAGTGCAGAGTGAGCATCACAGATTCGACTCGTATCGAGCACACCGTTCTGTTGGAGGCCGATTTGGTTTCCCCTGGCCGGGGCCGGCGGCTTAGCTGGGCTTAGGACGAATCGCTGGGTGGAATAGAGACGAACAGCGTCACCATCAACCATTCACAGCAATGGGCAAGCGGACACCTGTGCCGCCCCGTTGAATGGATGCGGCGGGCGAAGTTTCGGCGGCCCCCGCCCCGCTCAAAGGCGGCGTACGTCTATTTACAAACTGGCACTATGCCGCCGCCGGAACCTGTTCGCTAACATAGGCAACTCGGCAATCCGAGGGGACTTCGTCCGCCCAGACACGGAAACTTTCGAGAAGGTTCGGACCAAACGTTGTGGCGATCGCTACGTCGGTTGCATCGCGGCCTCGCGCCATGAGAACCCTGCCAGCCCGTAGCGTATTGTTGCGAGGATCGAACATATGCCACTGACCGTCGATAAAAACTTCCATCCAGGCGGCGAAATCACCCGGAGGGAATGGGGGTTGTAACCCAATATCGCTTAAATAACCTGTGCAGTAGCGAGCTGGAATATTCATACAGCGGCAAAATGTAATTGCAAGGTGAGCGAAGTCCCGGCATACACCCGTGGCTTCCCGATGGACATCCGCTGCCGTGCGAGTACTTCGAGCATTTTGATAATTGAAGCGAATGTGATTATGGACGTAGTTCACGATCGCTTGCACTCTTTCGTGACCAGGATTTGTCCAGCCAAATAGTTGCCAAGCGGTTTCGGAAAGTAGATCAGTTTCACAATACCGGCTCCCCAGTAAGAACTGTAGGGTGTCGTTGGGCAACTGCTCCACCGGAATCTGGTAAGGCGCATACACGGAAGTCTCGCGTAGCTCGCTCACCTCGATAAGGCCCTCACCGTAGAAACGCACCCGTCCGGCTGGAGCTATCAAGCGGCTGCATCTATTCCCAAAACTGTCGACGTAGGTTGAGACCGGCACGAAGGGATCAGTGCGTAGAACCTCCGGGAGTATCAGATCCGACCGGCGCGAATCGTGGATATTTAGGACAAGGACTAAGGGGGTTGGCTGCGGAAAGTGATAGATTAGCTCATACCCAGTTCGTAGTTGCATGCGTGACCTCTATAAAAATTTGTGATCGGATAGACGGGTCTTTGCAATTTTAATGCCAAATCTAATGACTTGGTTTTCAAGGAAGGAGGTTTTTTGGTGGGAAGAAACTTCACAGGGCACGTACTCAAGCGGGTAGAAACTTCACAAATCTTGCTAGTGACTGGTCATTAATAATTCAAGTGTGCTTCTCGTCCGAAACTCCAAACCTAGACACTCTAAAAATGACCGCCGATTCCTCGCTGTTTTGCCACTTCCAAGAGCACCGATCCAAGTTCCAAAAAGTCCGCGAAATCTGAAGGCTTGTTGAAATACCTCGCCGCACCCAGTTCAGCCGCACGTTGGCGGTCCCTTGGCGTATCGGAGGAACTTACCACTATGATCGGGGTTTCGGTGCAGAGAGGGTGCTGGCGAAACAGAATGAAAAGCTCGAAGCCACTCACTTTCGGCAGGTTCAAGTCCAAAAGAATAACGTCTGGGCAGGGGGAAGCCGGGTACTTTCCCATGCCCTGGATAAAGTGCGTGGCTTCTGGCCCATCTTTAGCAATACAGAGCTGGCCTTCAATCTCGTGTGCGCGTAGAGCTTCCCTTACGAGATCCACGTCGCCCGGATTGTCCTCCGCCAGAAAAATTGTGAGTTGTTTACTCATTGGGAAACTCCGTCAAAGCGATGTAAAACGTCGATCCGATACCTACCTTCGATTCAGCCCACATTCGGCCTTGATACCGCTCTACAATTCGCTTGCAAATGGCTAACCCAACTCCCGTTCCGGGGTATTCTTCGTCCCGGTGGAGGCGCTTGAACAGGCCAAAAATTCTCTCCGCCTGATTTTGATCAAATCCGATGCCATTGTCCGTTACACTTACGATCCACTGTCCGTTTTGGTTTTCGGCTCCTATATGGATGCGGGGAGTCTCCGCTGCTTTCCTATATTTCAAAGCGTTTGACAGGAGATTCTGAAAGACATGCGCAAGCTGTCCTTCGTCCCCGTAGACGATCGGTAGATTATCTGAACTGACGGAGGCTTGGTTCTCCTCGATACGGGTATCGACCCGGCGAAGAGCTTGTTCGAGTGCAAAATTTAGATCCGCCGGCTGACCCGGTGAATCTCCTTCCGCATGTGTTGTCCGGGAGTAGGTAAGAAGATCCTTAATCAGGGCTTCCATGCGCTTAACGCCGGTGCGGATATAGTCGGCAAACTTTTGGATGTCGGAACTTTGTTGCGGTGCTAAGCGAAGAAGAAGGAGCTGGGAGTAGCTGTTAACCATGCGGAGAGGCTCCTGAAGGTCGTGGCTTGCAACGTAAGCAAATGCCTCGAGGTCTTCGTTCACTCTTTTAAGCGTTTCATTTGAGCATCGAAGTTGTTCTTCCGCATATTTTCGTTCAGAGATGTCAAGGGTAACCCCAACCATCTGAAGTGGGTTTCCCGTCTCGCCATATAGCGCTCTGCCGCTCGACACAATCCAACCCAATATTCCGTCAGGACGGGTTATGCGATATTCAGCGTGGTGATCGATACGTTCGGCAATAGCTTTCTCTACAGATTCCTGCATTTGGGGCCGGTCCTGGGGATGGATCATCTCGAGAAGCATTTCGTAGGTAAATGTAGTGCCCCGTTCAAGACCGAAGTTGGAATAGCCGTACGGAGAGCAGGTCAAAACTCCACTTTTCAAATCAAGGCTCCAAGAGCCGAGTTTTGCGGTTTCAAGTGCAATCTGAAGTTGATTCTGGCTTTCTCGAAGTTCTTCCTCGGTCTTCTTCTGAAAGGTGATGTCGGTGTTCGTACCAAACCAGCGAACTACTTTTCCATCTGTATCCCGGACAGGCTCAACGCGAGTAAGAAATTGCCGGAAAAGGCCGTCGGTGCCCTTTAGGGGGAAAACCATTTCTAAAGCGGTACCGCCTGCGAGGGATTTCTTCCAAGCGGCAAGGACGAGTGGAAGGACCTCAGGGTCGTGAACGGTTTGCCAGCCCCAGCCCTCCATTTCGATCTGCGTCGTTCCGGTGTAGTTGAACCAGCGCTGGTTATACCAGAAGATGTGGCCGTCGGCGTTCGCCATCCATGCGAGGTTCGGGATGGTGTTTGCGAGTGTACGAAACTGCTCCTCAGCCGCCAGCAGTTGTTGGGTAACGCGCGCACGTTCGATGGACTCCCAACACCGGCTTGCTACCTGTTGAACAAGCTCAATTTCATCCGTTCGCCACTTACGGGGCGTTATCTGATTGACAGCCATTGCGGCCACAAATCGACCCTCTTTTCTGAGGGAAACGCAGATGACGGACCGGATGCAAGTCGTCCGGTAGGACTCTCGAACCCCCTCTGTACGCGCGTCAGTCTCCGCATCATCGACTACATACGGCACCCCTTCCCGCATGAGGCGCAGACACTCCGCGCCGAACTGGGTGAAGGTAAATCGGCCTATGATACTCGGAACATCCCAGTTATAACCTCCAGTGAGATTGAAGGTATCCTGATCCTCTTCGACGGTGGTGTATGCGCAGCGATTGACCTGAAGCTCTTCGCCGAGGAGCCGGGCCGCGGTCCGCGCTACTTTATTCGGATCACTCAATGTCCGAGTGAGGTCATCCAGCACTACCAGGAAAGCGTTCCGCCGCTCAGAGCGCTTTCTTTCTGTTATGTCTTGTAAAAGCGCAATATAGCCCTGAACTTTTCCGTCGGAGGAGAATTCCGGCGCGTAAGAAACCGTCACATCGCGGATCTCGTTGTCTGCGCTTCGGATCTGCGACTCGAAGCTGACTCGTTCGCCTCTCAGGACGCGGGCGATGTAAGGCTGGGCTATCGCATGGTGAAAGTCGCCGCCGATTTCCTTTATCGTACGGCCGATAATCTCTTCCGGTCGTTTCCCGAACCACTCGAAGTAAGTCTGATTGGCCCGCTTGAAGATTTGAGTTCGGTCAATGTAGGAGATAAGAACTGGAACGTTGTCCGTAATGAGTTGCAGTTCCGCGTCTCGTCGCCTGACCTCGTACTGCTTGGCTCGAGCTCGAAGAGCCGTCCGCACGGCACTGACAATCGTAACTGGCCGTAGCGGCCTTTCTAAGAGCGTCAAATCTCCTAGAGACTCCAGCCTTCTAAGCCGTTCCCCGCCGGGCTCTGTTAGCGCGTTACCGATAGTGAGGAGCAGGAGCTGAATTCCTCCCTGTTGTTTATGTTGCTGAAGAATCTCGGAAATGGTCTTAATAGCGCTCCCATCAAAGGCCTCTTCACTAATTACCATTGCTCCGGCACCATTGTTCATCTCACGGGCGAGCGCCTCGATGGTTAAACAAATCTGAGACGTGATCTTTGCATTATGGAGCAGATCATGAAGAATCCGCGCATCGCGGCCAGTCGGCGCATGGAGCAAAACGAGCGAGTCACGCCCCATTAGATTAAGGCTCGGGTTCACTAGATTTATTCCCGCGTAGTTGGCGTTTGGTTCCGACATAAGTGGGAACGCCCGTGAGTATTCCTTGAAACTCAGTGAGAGGTTTACCGATACGAATGGCCTCAGGCCCAAGTTCAAGCTCGCGAATCGTTCGTTCGTGCTTGCCGCTTCGCCTTTTGACGACGGAGATTGCCTGTTGCACTTCGCCGCTGCTTTCAAAGTATCTCAGGAGCAAAATGGTATCGGCGAGATAGCTGACGTCGACGGGGCTGCCCATGCTCTGTCCCAGGATGCCATATTGAGCCATGACAAGAATTGTTGCCACACCGCGAAGGTTAAGGAAAACCAGTAACTCATGAAGCTGAACAATAAAGTTATGTTCGCCGGGCAGAGCAGCTAAAAGGCCGTTGATGCTGTCGATGACTACGACACTTGCACCTTTCCTCTCTACTTCTTCGCGTACAGTAGAAATAAAGTAGCCTGGGGAAATGTCCGTGGGGTCCATCAGCCGAATATGGAGCTTGCCGTTATCCAAAAGTGGCCTGATGTTGATGCCCAGGCCTTCCGCACGCTCAATTAAGGTGGGCAAGGTTTCGTCAAACATGATGAAGTAAGCGTACTCGCCGCGTTCGGCTGCAGAAGCGGCGTAGCGAAGCGCTATCGTGCTCTTCCCCACGCCGGCGGGACCCATCATTAGCGTGCTCGTCCCTTTGTTGAGCCCTCCTCCGAGAAGGAAATCCAGTTCCTTGATGCCGCTCAAAATGAGTTCGCGAGAAAAGGTGGTGTGATGTTCGCTGGCCACCAAGCGGGGGTAGACTACTAAGCCACCTGTGCGAATGTTGTAGTCATGAAACCCCTCGCGAAACCGCACGCCGCGAAGCTTCACTATTTTCATACGACGACGGTTCGAGCCGTACTCCCGCTCCACAGTTTCAAGGCGTATGACACCGTGGGCGATGCTCTGAAGATCTCGCTCGTTCTCGCCTGTTGTTCGGTCATCGAGAAACAGAACTGTGCAATTGCGGCCAGCAAAGTATTGTTTTAAAGCTAGTAACTGCCTTCGAAAACGCAGTTGTTCTCGCGCAAGCAGCCTAAGCTCCGACAGAGAATCAAAGACGACTCGGCGTGGTTGGATTTCCTCAATCTTTTGCAGGACGGCCCTAATCGTCTCAGTAAGCTCAATCTCGCCGGGGTGGAAGACGGTGTACTGCTCTTCAACCTTGAGCGTGTCCTCCATGGGAAGGAGTTCAAATATGTTGACCGTGTCAAGCGCCCACTGATGGGATGCGGCGACCTGCCTCAACTCGCGCTCCGATTCCGATAGCGTGATGTAGAGCACCGGCTCTCCGGCCTTTACCCCGTTGAGCAAGAACTGAAGTCCAAGGGTGGTCTTGCCCGTACCCGGGTCGCCCTCGATCAGATACAGATGGGATGTCGGTAGCCCCCCGGCAAGCACATTATCGAGTCCTTCGGAACCGATCGAAATCAGTTCGGGTTCTGTTCCAGCGAGTAGAGCGACCATATGTTTCTATTCCTTTAAGGGCCGGGCCTTTGGTGAACTCAAAGTATCGGTACAAAGCATTTGACATTCCGTGACGTCCTGGACAACCAGCAAGCCTTGCCGTTGAGAGTTAGAATCAGACGGGTCCCACTGCGGCGAACGACGGCGAATGAACGAAGGGCTATCGCGCTTGTAAGCGCTTGGAGACTGAATGTCTTTGCTGAGTTCCAACATCGGCGCCCTACCTCTTCGTTCCCATTCAAAGTGATGCTACCAAGTCCTCCTTCGTTACCATAGAAATTGAGGCTACGAAGTTCGACGAAGCACACGCAGACGGCGGCAGGCGACCTGCTCCCGTTACTGCCTTCGTGTTCATGCGGAAGTTTGCTCCGCCACGGCCTTGACCACGGCTCCCAGTTGCAGGAAATCTTCCAAGTCTGAAGGTTTCCGAAAATAGTGGCTGACGCCCATTTGCTCTGCACGGACGAGGTCCGTCGGCGAGGCCGAAGAGGACATTACGATAACGGGGACCATGTCACAATCTGAGCGCTTCCGAAGTTCGTTAAGAATCTGCAGTCCATCGATCGCGGGCAGATTCAGGTCAAGAAGCAAAAGGCTCGGACAAGGAATACCGTCGGGCGTGCCCATACGGTGAAAATAGTTAGCCACCTCGGGTCCATTTCTAACGACATAGAGCTGGTGTGGAATAGAGTGCTTAGCCAAAGCATGTTGCACGAGGAAAACATCCGCTTCATTGTCTTCAGCCAGAAGAATGTTGAGCATGTTCATGGATTCGCCTCATGCCAATACCGTTACAGGGTGGAAATCGCGTTCCACGAGAGAATACCACATTCAGGACCACTGTCAAACTGCGAAGACTCTGTCGTAAGGCTTTGTAATATATTTGGCGTAACATGATGCCGCTTAAGTCTTGCCGAATTTGTGTCAGCTGTCTGTTTAGCAATCGACGGTTCTCGCTCGTGATTCTAATGATGGCCGCCGTGGTACAGCAATCGCGGAGACGCAGTGAGCTCACTTCAGAGTAAACGGCCGCATTGCCGGGCGTTTCTTCGACGTACTCATCGCTTTTTGAGAGCGGCGGCGGCCATCGACGAAGCGATTGCGCAGACGGCGACGTTTGGCGGTTCTATGGCCCGAGGACGAAGAACTGGTAGCGTAAGGCAAGGTTCGGGAGGTCGGAGACGTGCTCATGACCCGCCCACCCATTCAATTTGGTGACAAAGTTCCTGTTAGCCTTGCGGCGCACCGCCACCGTATGAGGCGCCTGGAGGGTTTGAGTCCGCAACGGGGTATCATCACGATATGAAACCGCTAACGGTGGAACTGATTCCTGATTTGGAATTGGGCGGATTTACGGCGCGGGTACCGGACATTCCGGCGTATGGAGAGGGCGAGACCGAAGAGGGGGCCGTTGCTGATTTGAAGATAGCGCTGGCGGCGTATGTTGAGGCCTTCGGGCTGGATGATGCAATGGCGCGTTTGAATCCTCCGAGTTCCCTGCGCCAAATGGAAATCGAGTTGGAAGACTTGGTTCGTGCCTAGACTGCCCCGTCCTTCTGGGTTGGAGATGGTGCGGTTTCTCCAGGTACAGGGCTTTACCGTAGCGCGAATTCGGGGGGAGTCATCATGTTATGGAGAAACAATCGGTTAGGACAACAGTGCCGGTTCACGGCAGCGAGATTCTCAAGATTGGTACTCTGCGAGGCGCTACTGCCCAAGTTTGCGAACGAGGGGGAGGAGGCGCATTGGTGGGCGAGCGAGGAAGGCCGGCAGTTTTTGAAAGCCGAATCGGCTCGCCAACGAGAGAAAGCGCCGGGCTCGAAGCTGGTGACGAAAGTTGCCAAGGCGAATAGCGTTCAAATCGCTCTGCGGTTGCCCTCGCCCGATTTGGCTAGGGCGCGCGAAATCGCGGAGCGCAGAGGAATCGGCTATCAGACCCTGCTGAAGATGATCGTTCATGAGGGACTTGAGCGCGCAGCGCGGCAAGGCAACTGAGCCGCCGCGAAAGAGCTTGCTACGGTGGGATTGATTTACCGGGCAATGGGGACGCAACTATGGAAACCGAAAAAGTTGGCGTTCGTGAGTTTCGGGCAAACCTCGCGTAGACTGGATGGTGCGCCGAGGGCGGGCATGGCTCTTCCAGCGGCTGCATGACGCGGAGAGGCGCAAATTTGCGCCATGCTGAGTATGAACGCCAAGACGCGATGGAATCGGATACAGGCGCTTTGTGACGAGGCCGAGCATCTAGGCGAGGCGGAGCGGGCGGCATTCCTCGTGCGGGCGGAAAGCGACGAGGCGATTCGGGCTGAGGTGATGGCGATGCTTTCCGCGCTGCGGGACGAGGCGCAGGTTCGGGAGGCGTATGTGCCGGTTGCGCCGGAGACGCCCGCGGGACCAAAGACGATTGGCGCGTATACGATCGTGGGTTATCTGGGACGGGGCGGAACGGGGACGGTGTACGCGGCGGAGATTGATCGGGCGGGAGTGAAGCAGCAGGTGGCCGTGAAGGTGTTGCACGCCCACCTGGACGATGGAGAGACCGAGGCGAGGTTTCGGCGGGAGCAGCAGATGTTGGCTCAGCTTGACCATCCGGGGATTACGCGGGTAATTGACGCGGGCGTGACAGAGGAGCAGCAGCCGTACCTGGTGATGGACCGGGTGGACGGGGAGCCGATTGACGCCTACTGCGACCGGCACAAGTTGGATATCGCTGGCCGAGTCCGGCTGATGATCCAGGTTTGCGAAGCGGTGGCGGCGGCGCATCGGGCGCTGATCGTGCATTTGGATTTGAAGCCATCGAACTTGCTTGTGACGGTGGACGGGCGGGCGAAGCTGTTGGATTTTGGAACGGCGAAGTTGGTAAGGCCGGGGGACTTGACGATGACGCGGCAGATGACGCCGCTGTACGCGAGCCCGGAGCAGTTGCGTGGTGAACCGGTGACAACGGCTTGCGACGTTTATAGTTTGGGGGTGGTGCTGTACGAAGTGCTGGCGGGGGAGTGGCCGTTTGGAAGCCGGCAATCGATGATGGCGGTGTGGGAGCGGGCGGCGGGGAATACGGAGAGCCGGCGGCTGACGGAGCGAGTGAGCGCGGAGGTGGCGGCATTGCGCGGGATGCGCGTGGAGGAGATGCGAGAGGCGTTGCGAGGGGACCTGGAAGTGATCGTCCGGAAGGCGATGGGCAAAGGGCCGACGGAACGCTACGAGAGCGTGGCGGGACTGGCAGAGGACTTGCAGCGGTTTCTAGACGGCCGGCCGGTCCTTGCCCAGAAGCAGACGGGTTGGTATCAACTGCGGAAGTACGCAGTGCGGAACCGGGGCGCGGTGAGCGTGACCTTGCTGCTATTGGTGGGACTGGCGGGGGCGATGGGGTACGGATGGTGGCAGCAGCGGGCGGCGCTGCAGGCGGCGAGGGTGGCGGAGGAGACCGGTTCGTTTTTGAGTTGGATGGTGCAGAGTTCCCGACCGATGTACGGAGGGCGGACGGATATGACGGTTCGCGAGCTCGTGCAGAAGGCGGGGAAGGAGTTGGCGCGGCGGGACCAGATGAGCGATGCGGCGGCGGGAACCTTGCTGCAATCGTTGGGCGGGTATTTGGCAGATGCGGGGGATCCGGAAGGGGCGCTGGCGATGATGCGGCAGGCGGGGGTGCGGGCGAGCACTCCGGGGGGGCGGATCACCAGCCAAATGGCGGTAGCCAGTTTGTTGATTGGGCGGGGAAAGTGCGACGAGGCGATGAATATCGTGCGGGCGGTGGACGCCGAGGTGGAGCGGTACAAATCTTCGTTGCGGCCGGTGACGTTCGCTACTTACTTGGTGCAGCGAAGCGAATCGATGGATACGTGCGAGAAGCGCAGGAACGACGTCGTAAAGTTTTTGGAGCCGTTGCCGGGGATCCTTCGGAAGATCAAAGACGATGATAAGACGTTGGACATGCAGCCC
The DNA here is from genome assembly GCA_031412835.1 of Acidobacteriota bacterium. Taxonomy (GTDB): domain Bacteria; phylum Acidobacteriota; class Terriglobia; order Bryobacterales; family Bryobacteraceae. The sequence continues at coordinate 10,154 of JANODS010001192.1, forward strand.
GGATTATTAAAAGCGTTGGGGATGAACACGTATGCGGTGTCTTTAGTTTCGGCGCGGCGGTATGACGAGGCGATGGAGATTGTCAACGAAGCGATGGGGTATGCGGGCACGGGGCCGCACACACCGGGCGTAAGAGTGACGTTGTATCGGACGATCTCGAACATCGAGGAGGGTCGGGGCCGGAAGACGGAGGCCGCTGAGGCGATGGGGGAGGCGGTGCGGCTGAGCGAGGGTCATACGAGCCCGTTTACCTTTCTGCGATTGAAGGTGATGTGGGCCATCAAGCTGGGATTGACCGGGAAGAAGGAGCAGCCGGCGGCGATCGCGAGGGCGACGGTGGAGGAGACACGACGGCGAGCGGCGGAGATTGGGCCTTTCCGGTGGATGATTTTGGTTGATGCGGGACTGGCGCTGATGCGCTGTGGCGAGTGTGCCGAGGTGCCGCCGTTGATGAAAGAGGTGGATGCGATCGCGGGCAAAAGCATGGGAGCGATGTGGCGCGGGAACCGGCTTTCGGCGGAGGGGCTGTGCCTGATCCAGATGGGGAGGGTCGCGGAGGGGAAGAAACTGGTGCGGGAGACGCTGGACGTTATGCAGCCGCTATTCACGCCGGGATCGAAGTTTAAGAAAGAGCTGGAGGACGCGTTGCGTTAGGAAGGGAAGTCGCGTTCAATTCGCAAGAAGCATCTTTGCTCACCGCATTCCGCGGACTGCCGCCCGACGCGGCGGGTGGCCGCGCTTGCAGCGGAGCGCTGGATCGACTGGCGCTAGCGAAGGCGGGGCGGTTCGCAAATCGCGCTTCAAGCCTCATGCGGTGCGCTTGATGTCGCCCAGCAACGTTAGCCGATCAAACCGCGCGTTACAAATCTTCGAGAACGAACGTCACCATCAGGTTTACCCGATAACTGACGATTTCTTGGTCTTTGATCTGGACTTCTTGCTCCTTGACCCAAGCGCTTTTAATCTGGCGTATCGTCTTGGCAGCGCGAGCAACTCCCTGCTGGATTGCGTCTTCGAAGCTTTTTTCCGATGTGGCGGTAATCTCGATTACTCTGGCGACGGACATGGCTACACCTCCATTGATGTGCGATACCCTAACCGATTGATTTCGAGCTAGAACTGTTTCCATCCATGTCCGATAAAAGGGGTTCGGCAAAAGTGGTGCTCGGCTGGTCGGCCCGCTACATGCTCAGGCGGTCGAGCTTGCCCTGGCTGTCGCCGAAGCGCTCGGGTTCGACTCCCATGCGGTCCAGCATCGATACGAATAAGTCGGCCATCGGGGTTCCCTTGGCGTAGCGGATGTGGCGGCCTCCCTTTAAGCTGCCGTTGGCTCCTCCGGCGAGGATGAGGGGGAGGTCGGCGTGGTCATGGAGGTTGCCGTCAGAGATGCCGCTGCCGTAGGCGATCATCGAATGGTCTAAGAGCGTTCCGTCGCCTTCTTTGATCGACCTCAGTTTTTCGAGGACGTAGACCAGGGACTGGATGTGGTAGCAGTTGATGCGGGTGACCTTCTCGATCTTTTCCTTGTCTCCGCTGTGGTGGGTGAGGCCGTGGTGGCCTTCGGGGATGCCGACTTCGGCTCCGTAAGCGCGGGGGCTTTGCTCGATGCTGAACAGGAGGGTGGAGACTCGGGTTAGGTCGGTTTGGAAGGCTAGGACCATGAGATCGAGCATGAGGCGGGCGTGCTCTCCGAAGTCGCTGGGGACGCTCGCGGCGGGCGGGGGGACGGTGGTTATCGGGCTGGTTCTTTCGACGGATTGGATTCGGGTTTCGATCTCGCGGACGGAGGTGAGATATTCGTCGATTTTGTGTTTGTCGGCACCGCCGAGGGTGGCGCGGAGGTGGCGGGCGTCATCGAGGACTCCGTCGAGGATGCTCTTCTCGTATAGCTCCTGGCGGCGGCGC
>JANODS010001193.1:0-2589 GCA_031412835.1 Acidobacteriota bacterium
TCCAATTCGTCGCCCGAAGCGCCCCGTAGCCAACGATAGAATCGATTCCGCATTTACGCCTGCCGCAGCACCAAGCCAATTGCTAAGGCCAGTCGCTCCCATTTGGTCTGCTCCACCGCCAATTGATCCCGTCCCCCCGCCGTCAGAGCGTAGAACTTCATCGGCCGACCCTTCGCAGTCTCTTTCCACTCCGCCGAAACCCATCCCCGCTTCTCCAATCGATGAAGCGCCGGATAAAGCGAGCCATGTTCAACATGAACCATCTCCGCCGAACTGCGCTGAATCGCTTTCGTAATCCCATGCCCATGCATCGGGCTCGACAAAAGAGTGCGGAGAATCAGCAAATCCAGCGTTCCCTGCAGCAAAGTGATCGAATTCTCGGACATGGTAGCGATACTACCATCTGTAGCTCTCTACCATAGGAAAGCCGCAATACGCCCCGCGACCACAACTGACCGAATCATTCAGGCGGCTTCGAGATGGAAACGCACGCGCCACCCCAAGGCCGTCGCAATGTTCACGAGAGCGTCGAGTGAGAACCGGGATACTCTGCCGCGGAGCAGATCGTTGATGCGCGGCTGAGTGACACCGCAGCGGCTGGCGGCCTCGGCTTGCGTCCAGCCTTCCTGCTTCACTCGCGCCGCAACCGTCTGCATCAGTTCCGCTCGCGATCTCAGGTTTGCAGCCTGCTCTTTAGTATCGGCAATCGCGTCCCAAACACTTGCATACATCTCTGTCTTGCTCATATCCTGCCTCCTTGCAGTTTCCCAAATCGTTGCCTCGCAATCTCGATATCTTTCTTCGGCGTTGCCTGCGTTTTCTTCTGAAATGCGTGCAAAACGTAGACCGCCTCCACGCGCCTGGCCACATAGATTACGCGGTAGGCACCACTTGATTCTGAAACACGACTCTCTTCTCATCCCGAGCGTCGTCAGGAAAGCCGCGGATGCATTGCAACGAATCGCCGAGAAAACACACAGGTCGCACAAACTTCACTATATCCAATCGGATATAAGACAGTCACACCAAGCGCTCCGTCCCTCTACAATGACCGGTAGCTTCCTCCCTTCCATCTCCTAAACATCATCACAGTATCCCGAGGTTCGGCCCCACAGAACCGACCGGAGTCCAGAACCGAACAGGGCAACTCGTTGTCTTGGAGCCCCGGGGCGAACTCGCCAACCTGCTCCAGGTGCAAACGCCCACTCTCCGTCTCCGGGATATGGCGTTGCCAGAGATTTCGGAGGAACGTCTGAAACGCGTTCTCCTGGAAGAACGCCAACAGAAAGTGCTTCGCGAACATAGCCTCAGCCCCCGTCGGAAACTCCTGTTCGTCGGCCCGCGAGGCTCCGGAAAAACGATGACGGCCGCCGCGCTCGTCGGCGAACTCCACCAACCGTTGTTCACGATAGCCCCAGCCCCGGCAAAGTTACGGTGTAAAACCGTTCATCTTCCAAACGGCGTCGTGCGACGACAATGAACTGATTCAAAATCGACTAATCTAAGAAGGAGTGACGATCGCCGAACAAAAAAGCGCTCTGGCGGATGTATTGTCCATCGATAAAGAGGTCCTGCACGGTACACCCTGCTTTGCAGGCACTCGAGTGCCGGTGCAAACACTCATCGACTTTCTCGAAACGGGCGAAACCATCGACAACTTCCTCGCTGTTTACCCCTCGATTCCCAAGCAACACGTTTTCTCGTTCCTTGAGCTGAGCCGCGACATCGCAATTGACCAGTTGGTATGCGCGTCGTCATAGACGCCTCCATCGATCCGCGCCTAGTGGAAGCGTTCGTCGGCGAGGACGTCCTTACACTGTTTGATCTCGGCTGGCAGCATCTGAAAGTCAATGTGTTAGTGAAGCAGTTGGAGTGCGATGTGTTCGTCACGGCCGACCATGGATTCGAGCACCAGTACAACCTAAAATCACTGTCGTTTGGAATCGTAGTTGTTCACGTCGTCCCTCTCCGTAATGTATGCTAATGAGTCCAAGGACCAAAAACTCGACCATGAAAGTCATTCTTCTCTCGCTCACCACCGCACTGATCGTCACCGCCCAACCACCTGCCGACTACTCCTCCGCAACAGCTTACGCCCGCACGTTCCAGGCGACTCTGCACCGCAACATCGAGAAGTCCGCCGATAAGCTTCCTGCCGAAGCATTCGGGTTCCGACCGAGTCACGACGTACGAACGGCTGGCGAATTGTTCGGACACATCGCCAATGCGGAATACAATTACTGCGCCATCGTGGCGGGCGAACCGAATCCCAACAAGATCAGCATCGAGAAAGAAAAGAAGACCAAGGCCGAACTCATCGAATCTCTCAAGGCGGCCTTTGCTTATTGCGAGAAAGCCTACGCTGGTGTCAGCGATGACAAAATCGGCATGAAGGTCAAAGTCGGCAAAACGGAACGCAATCTCTTAGGGCTGATGTGGTACAACAACAGCCACACCAACGAGCATTACGGGAATCTGGTCACCTACCTGCGCGTCCGTGGAATCGTCCCGCCTTCCAGCGAGCGCTAAGCGAACGGCCAAAGTTTCGACCGGACACTCTTTCCATTCGCGAAGATTGTGTCGGCTGCG
>JANODS010001194.1:0-4743 GCA_031412835.1 Acidobacteriota bacterium
GATTCGACGGGCGTTCAGCGTGTTCCGCCCGACCGCGCCGGCGCTGCCGCCAGCGAGGCCGTAGGGGCCCCGCACGCGTCGATCGGAGAGCACGGTAACTTCGGCGTCGGTAAGGAACTCCAGTTCACGGATAACGCCTTCTCCACCGCGCAGCTTACCCGGGCCGCCGCTGTCGATCCGCCGCCGATACGCCGTGACGCGCAGGGGGTACTGATGCTCGAATGCTTCGATAGGAGTGTTCCAGGAGTTGGTCATGTGCGTGTGAATCGCCGACCAGCCGGGGTTTACCGGCCCGGCGCCCATGCCGCCGGCTATAGTTTCGTAGTAAGCGAAGGGCCGGCCGTTGCGCGGGTCGGTGCCGCCGAAACTCAGATTGTTCATGGTGCCGGAACTGGCGGCGGGGATGCGGTCCGGGGCGGCTTGGGCGAGGGCGCCGAGCAACACGTCGGTGATGCGCTGCGAGGTTTCGACGTTGCCGGCGGCCATGGCGGCTGGGGGCAACGCATTGACGAGCGAGCTGGAGGGGGCGTAAATCGTGATGGGCCGCAGCAGGCCGGCGTTGTATGGGACGTCGCCGGGGATGAGGCAGCGGAAGACGTACATGGTGGCCGAAACGGCGATCGCGTAGTTGGCATTGACGCTGCCGGTGGTTTGGGGGGCGGTGCCGGTGAAATCGACGTGCGCTCGGCCGGCGCTGATGGTGATGGCGACTCGAATGGGAAGCGGTTCCGGGCTGATGCCATCTTCATCGAGCTGGTCGGCGAACTCGTAGCGGCCGGCGGGGAGTTCGGCAAGCGCGTGGCGCATGCGGCGTTCGGCGTAGGCTTGGAGCTCGACCATTTGGGCTTGGACGGCTGGTAGGCCCTGGCTGGCGACGAGTTCGAGCAGGCGGTCGGCTCCGCGTTGGAGCGAGCGGAGTTGGGCGGTGAGATCGCCGCGGCGTTCTTCCGGAGTTCGGACGTTGGCGAGGAGCAAGTCGAGTAACGGCCCATCGACCGCGCCGCCGCGGACGAGCTTGATGGGAGGGATCCGAATGCCTTCCTGGTAGATTTCGCGGGCGAGAGGCATGGAGCCGGGGCTCATTCCTCCGACGTCGGCGTGGTGGGCCCGGTTGGCAACGTAGAAGGCCGGGGCTGAGACGCCAGGGACGAAAACGGCGACGACGGCGGTGATGTCGGGCAGATGAGTTCCGCCCCGGAAGGGATCGTTGAGAATCACGATGTCGCCTGGGCCGGGTTGGCAGGCGTCGATGGCGTGGCGGACGCTCAGGGGCATGGCGCCGAGATGGACGGGCATGTGATCGCCCATCGCGACAGTGTCGCCGACCCCATCGTAGACGGCGCAGGAGTAGTCTCGACGCTCCTTAATGTTGGCGGAAAAAGCCGTGCGCCGGAGGAGAATGCCCATCTCATCAGCGATCGAGACGAGAAGGTGCCGGAAGAGTTCGAGGGCGATGGGGTCGCTGGCCGAGGTCGGCTTAGGGCTTCTTTTTCGGCGTGGTTTTTTTGGCATTTTTCGGGGTGCCGATTTGGAAGACTTCGACGGCGTCGGTGGCTGGAGCCGTAGGTTCAGGGGTGGGTTCCTTCAACTCCGTCTCCTTTGGCTTGCACTGGCCCGCGTTGACTAGAAAGCTGGCGACGGGGGTCCACTTGCCGCTGGCTTCTTTGCGCTCGACCCGGTAGGACTTAGTTTGCGCGTGAGCTTGCAAGCGCCAAGCGGGATTGATGGCTGGGCGGTTCTTCAGGGTGGTCTTTTCGCGGGTTACCGAGCGGATGGACCAGGAGTCACCGCCGGTCTGCGTCTCGAGGTACGCATAGCGACCGCCTTCGGCACCGGCGGCCCGGTCGACAACGACGGCACCAGTGGTGGGGGAGTCGAAGGAAAACTGATCGATGGAGCCGGGGCCGGATTCGCTGAAAACCACGCGCTGTCGCCAGGATTTTCCGCCGTCGATCGTGAGCAGGAAGAACGGATCGCGGGGTAGGGCGGCGATGACTTGGCCAGAGATCCAACCGTTTTGGAGGTCGATGAATTGGGCGTGATCCAGATTGGCCCCCTTGATGCGGGGATGGGCCTCGGTCCAGGTGATGCCGCCATCTTCGCTTGCCAACAGGATGGTGGATAGAGTCGCCGTCTCCGTATGGAAATTCCCGGCAACGAGGAGGCGGTTGGCCCCCGTGTCGAGGCTGCTGAGTTCAAGATAGACGGGGCATGGCTCTTCCGCAGTGCAGGCCAGCCCGAACGTTTGCATGTCGTCGTCGGTGCAGGCGGCATCGACTTGGAGAGGCTTGCCGGCGTAGACGAGCGGGGTCGGCACCGGCGTCTGAGCGAACGCGGCGAAAACAACGAAGATGGCAAGTAGGGCTCGCATCTGCTCTCATAGTACACATGTTTGAATGGATCAAACGATGGTTCGGCGTTCGCGCGGCTTCCCCGGAACCGGTAGCGAAGGCGCGGCGCGTGAAAACGTATCAAGCCGAGAGCGGGTACGTGTACCAGTACACTTTCGACGGTCGCCATTGCCGTGGCCGGGAAACTGAGTTTGTCTTCTCGGTGTCGGTAGACCGCAAGGCCGATCATCGGGTTTTGATCGTTTTGCCTGAAACTTCGATCGCCGCATACGAAAAAGAAAAAGATCGGCGGCTGGCGGAGAACGAGCGATACGGCGTGGCCAAGATTGGCCTATTCCGCTTGTTCGATGCGGGCGAGAAGCCAGACCAAGTGTGGAAAGGATCGCGGATCGAGCAAGCCCAGGCGCTGGAATTTATTGAGGTTTTGGGGCTCTAGCGACGGGCGCTAGCGACGAGTGGCGGGTGTTGAGGTGCCGGTGGAACCATCTGCACCTCCTCGACGATCTTCTTCGGCCGGGCGTCCAGCTTCTTGGCGGTGAACAGCGTCTTCGCCTTTTCAAACTTGGCGGACCCGGGTTCGAGTTTGGTGGCTTCGGTGACCTCTTCGTCGGTCACTTCGAGAGCGGCGGGCAGATACTTCTGAACGTAGTTCTTGATCCGGTCCTGAACAATCCGTTCGGTGGACTTGTAGAGCAAGTAGACGAGTTCGGCACCTTCGGCGCGTTGGGCGGCGGCGTAGAGAAGCGAAGGTTTCGCGAGCTTGGGAGCCTTGAGTTCCGCGGCCACTTTTTTGGCGCGGGTGTCGAGCCGTTCCCAGGCGGTTACGGTTGGCTTGTCGAGCAGGCAGGCCGTTTTCAGGCCGGCTTTCTCTTTTGGCGTCAGCTTTTCGCAGAGGACGGTGAGGAAGAGTCCAATGTTCTCAACGGGTAAATTGAGCTCGATCGGAATATTCAGGCGCGCTTTCATCAGCTTTTGCAGCCCGGCGTGATTCACCTTGTCGCCGACCATGGCCGGGCAGAAGAGGGTGAGTAGGCCTTGGTCGTCGAGCTCTTTAACGATCTCGGCGCTGGTCGGTTCATCGGCAATGTGGTGCAATTCGCGGCGCAAGGCGTCGGCCCCGATCTTGCGTTCGAGGTTGGCATCGCGAACGTTGGCGTACTGGGTGAGCGTGCGTTCGTCGATCGAAAACTGGAAGCGCTTGGCGAATCGGATCAACCGCAAGATCCGAACTGGATCATCGTAAAGGGTGTATTTCGAAACCGTCCGCAGCTCCTTCCGTTCGATGTCGCCGAGGCCGTTGTTCGGATCGATCAGCAATCCTTTCGACGCGCGATTGAGGGACATCGCAATGGCATTGATCGTGAAGTCGCGATTCTTCAAGTCTTCGTAGATGGTGGCGGGGGTGATGGTCGGTTTGCCGCCCGATTTCGCGTATTTCTCTTCCCGCGCCATCGACAGTTCGACCTGGGCGTTTTGGGGGAACAGCAGTTCGACGCTGTTGCGGCGGGCATCGACGGAGAGAATCTCCGCTTCCGCTTTCTTCGCGATGGCCTTGGCGAGGGCGGTGGCATTGCCTTCGACGACGAAATCGAGGTCGCGAATCGGGAAGCCGGCCACCATGTCGCGGAGGGCCCCACCGGCGAGGAAGACGTTGAGGCCCGCTTCGGTAGCGGTTTTTTGAACGACCGATAACGCGTGGCTTTGGGCGGCATTCAGATGGCTCTCAAGGGTGTACAGGTAATCGCTCATGGAAAGTTAGGCTCGCGGATGATGCTGGTCGACGACGCGGCGCAATCGGGCGCGGGCGACGTGGGTGTAAATTTGAGTTGTGCCAATGTCGGCGTGGCCGAGCATCGCTTGAACGCTGCGCAAATCCGCGCCCCCTTCGAGCAGGTGAGTCGCGAAGGAGTGGCGCAATACGTGGGGCGTGAGGTTGTGAAAAATGCCAACCGACTTACCGTGCAGCCCGAGTAACTTCCAGAAGCCTTGGCGGGTCATGCGGGCACCTCGGGCTGTGATGAATAGGTAACGACTAGCGCGGTCCTTCAATAACTGCGGGCGGCCGGAGCTGACATACGCTTGGATAGCGGCGATGGCAGGGCGACCAACGGGGATCAACCGTTGTTTGTTCCCCTTGCCGGTAACCCGAAGGTAGCCCAGTTCAGGATTGAAATTCATGATCTCGACGTTGATCAACTCGGAGACTCGTAGGCCGCAGGCGTAAAGCAGTTGCAGCATCGCAAGGTCTCGCAAACCAAGCGGGGTCTCCGGCGAAGGTGCCAGCAGTAGCTTCTCAATCTCCGCCCCGCTGAGAAACGTTGGGATCGCCCGCACCGATCGAGGCGCCGAGAGCAAGTCGGTCGGGTTCTCTTCAATACGCCGCTCCCGCTGG
>JANODS010001195.1:0-5938 GCA_031412835.1 Acidobacteriota bacterium
CGCAAGGGCCCAATCCGGCTGGTTGGCGTTAATCGCTGCAAGGAGCGCTTTCATCGACGTAATCTCACAGTGTATCGCAACATCTTTCTACCCCGTTGCAGAAGTTAACGCAGCGCTTCTATCCATGCCGCCGCCAGCGCGCCGACAGCCAAAAACGAACCGAACGGAATCTCATACTGCCCACCGTCCTCGCCCTTCCATTTGATGAAGATCAATCCCAAAACCGAACCCAGCACCGAACCAATCATGATCCCTTCGAGCATCGACATCAAACCCAAGAACGAACCCATCATCGCGACCATCTTCACGTCCCCCAGGCCTAACCCTTCCCGTCCGCGAAACCGCTCGTATGCCCATCCCAAGGATCTAAAGGCCCCGTAAGCCAGCAAGCCCGCAAAGGCCGCCTCGACGACCGAAATCCACGGCGGTGGCGTTTCCACCGGCAAAAACAACATCGTGAACCCCATCGGTAAGGCGATGAAGTACGCCCACACCAACCCTGCTACGAACCCGCCTTTCGTAAACTCGTCGGGCAATATTCGCTCTTCCCAATCGGTGAAAAACAGGCAAATGTTGATCGCGCTGAACATCATCAACTTCCCCGCATACAGATTCAGGCCAAATTTAAGCACTACAACAAAGAACATTACACCACAAAGTGCCTCGACCAGCAAGTACCGAATCGGAATCTTTTCCCGACACCCTCGACACCTTCCTCGCAGGAGCAAATAACTCAGGACCGGAAGGTTGTCGAACCACGGAATCATCCGCTCGCATCGCGGGCAATAGCTCCGCGCCGGAGAAAGGACGGACAAGTCTCGGGGCAACCGATAGATGCAAACGTTGAGGAAACTGCCGATCAACATCCCGAACAACCCGGCCAATACTGCTTCGATCATAGAACGAGCTCCTCATAGATTTTCAGCGTCGCCGCCGCCATATGGCGTAGCAAAAATCGCTCTTGCACCGCTTCCCTGCCCCGGTCGCCCATCGGCCCCAACTCGCCCACTCGCGCCACCGCCGCCCGGATCGCGGCCACCGTATTCTCCACGAGTAAGCCCGTCTCGCCGTCCTTCACAATCTCGGGCAACCCTCCCACTCGCGAGGCGATCACCGGCACTCCCGCCGCCATTGCGAGCAGGGCCGCCGAGCCTAAGCCTTCCTGATGCGTGATGTAGAGCAGCGCCGACGCTTTCGCCAAATCCCGGGGCAAGTCGCTCGAAAACGTGCAGTCCACGCCGGACTCTCGAATCAACGCCGAACCCTTCATCGGGTCCTCCGAGGCTGGGGCGATCACCGGTCCCGTTCGCGTCGACGGCGCCATCTCCGCGACCCCGTCGTAGACCACCTGAATCATTCGCTCGGGCACCCCCGCCTTCCGCAACTCCGCCGCCACCGCTTGCGAAACCGCTATATAGCAATCCGCGTGCCGGTACTTCCACGCGTTCTTCACTGGAAACGCGACCCGCCGCGCCACCACCAGCGGCTTGCGCAGCGTCAATGCCGCTAATGAATGGCTGCGCGCGTCATGCGCATGAAACACGTCCCCCCGCTCTTTCCAAGCGCTCCCCCAACTCCGCACCGGAATCTTCACTCGCTGCGCCAGCGGCGCTGACGAGTGCGCCAGCAACACCTGCTGATGCCCCGCCGCGGCCAGCCATTCAATCAACTGCAGAACCTGCCATTGCCCCCCTCGCATCTCGCGGCCGCTGTCGAGGTGGACAATCTTCATGGCAGCTTCGCCGCGATGTCCTTGGCGATCGCTCCCCCGTGGAACCGCCCATTTTCAATGAAGATCTCGTTCGTATGGACCCCCGCCACCACGACGCCCGCCAGGTACATCCCCAGCGTTTCGCTTTCATACGTTGTCGGGTTCACCGTTGGTCGCCCCGTCTCGGCGTTCAGCGTGATTCCATGCGCCGCCATGAACTCAAAATCCGGCCGGTAGCCCGTCATCGCAAAGACAAAATCGTTCTTCAAAGCCACCGGCCCCTCCGGCGTTTCGAGGTCTACTTCGCCTTCCCGAATCGCCGCCACGTGCGAGGAAAAATACCCCTTGATCTCGCCGTTTTTCAGCCGATTCTCAATGTTGGGCTTGATCCAATACTTCACGTGTTTGTGCACCTCCGGGCCCCGATGCACCATCGTCACGCGTGCGCCGGTCCACCATAACTCCAGCGCCGCAATCGCCGCCGAATTCTTTGCGCCTACCACGAGCACGTCCTGGTCATAGTAGGGGTGCGCTTCTTTGTAGTAGTGGATCACCTTGGGCAGCTCCTCCCCCGGCACGCCCAGTAAATTCGGGATGTCGTAGTAGCCGGTGGCCAGGATCACTTTCTTTGACGCATGCAACCCCTTGGAAGTCCGCGTCACAAAAGCGCCATCGCTCCCCGTGATTTGCTCCACCCGCTCATACTGGCGCACGTCGAGCCCATAGTGGTCCGCCACGCGGCGGTAGTACTTCAACCCCTCCACCCGGTTCGGCTTATCGTTCAACGAAGTCATTGGAATGTCGCCGATTTCGAGCAACTCCGGCGTCGTGAAGAAGACCATATTCTGCGGATAGTGAAACAGGGAGTTTACCACGCAGCCCTTCTCCAGCAGCACCGCGTTGACTCCCTGCTTCTTCAGTTCAATGCCGCAAGCGAGACCCGTTGGCCCCGCCCCGACAATGACGACATCGCTCACAGCGCGCCTTCCACCGCCGCATAGACGCTTTCTAAAGCGGCGTCCAGGGCTGCTGGATCCTTGCCGCCGGCTTCGGCCAAGTCAGGTCGTCCGCCGCCCTTGCCGCCCACCGCCTGCGCCACGGGGCCGATCAACTTGCCCGCATGAACCTTCGCCGTAAGGTCCTTGGTCACCGCGCTGACGAGCGCGACGTTCTCTCCGTCAGCAGCGCCCAAGACGATCACCGCCGACTTCCACTTGTTCCGCAGCGTATCGGCCAGCGAACGCATCTGGTCCCGGTCCAACCCGTCCACCCGCGCCGCTAGCACCATCGCGCCCTTGATCTCTCGCGCCAGAGTCTCCACCTGCCCGGACTTCGCCTGGGCCATCTGTTGTTTCAACTGCTGCAGCTCTTTCTCCATGCTCCGCTGGTGCATCAGCATCTTCTCGACCTGCTCCAGCAACTCCGGTTCGCTCGCATGAACCGCCTGGGCCACCCGGTTCAACGATGCCGTCGCCGCCTGGAAACGTTCCAGCGCGGCCGAACCCGTAATCGCTTCAATGCGCCGTACGCCGGCCGAGATCGAACCCTCATAAACGATCTTGCAAAGGCCGATGTCGCCCGTGCGCGATACGTGCGTTCCGCCGCAAAGTTCCTTGCTGAAACCCGGCACTTTCACGACGCGGACCTTCTCGCCGTACTTCTCGCCGAACAGTGCCATCGCCCCGGTTGACAGGGCGTCTTCGAGCTCCATCACGTCCGTCGCGACGGCCGTATTCCGCATGATCTCTTCGTTGACGATCCGTTCGACATCGGCCACTTCCTCGGCGTCCATCGCGGTGTAGTGCGCAAAGTCGAACCGCAACCGACCAGGGTCGACAATCGAACCCGCCTGCTTCACATGCGAACCCAGCACCTGCCGCAGGGCCGCATGTAACAAGTGCGTCGCTGTGTGGTTCCGCATCGTCGACGACCGCGTCACCGTCTTCACCGCCCCTTGCAAAACCGCGCCCACCGTCAGCGGTACCAGCGTCGTAATCCGATGCACGCTCAGCCCCGGAATCGCGGGATACGTCCCCGATACCGTCGCGACCGCTTCGCCCTTCACGAGCCATTCGCCCTGGTCGCCCACTTGCCCGCCGGACTCGGCATAGAACGGCGTCTGGTCTACCACCAACTCCGCGACCACCCCGGCTTCCACGGAATCGACCTGCTTCTGGTCCACCAAAATCGCCAGTACCTTCGACGATTCGCTCGTCAAAGTCTCATAGCCCAGAAACTTCGTCCGCCCGTTGGCCGACTGGATCTGACCATAAACCGGCGAGACGTGTACCTTATCGGCCCCTTTCCACGAAGCCCTCGCCCGCTCGCGCTGCTTGTCCATCTCCGCTTCGAAGCCGGGCCCGTCGATGCTTAGCCCGAACTCGCGCGCCATGTCCTCTTGCTCGTCCAGCGCGAGGCCATAGGTGTCGTAAAGCTTGAAGGCCGCCGCGCCGGGCAGCAGCCCGCCGACGGCCTTCTTCGCTTCATCCACGAAGATCCGTTCGGCCACTTGATAGGTCGTTGCGTACCGGTGCTCTTCTTCTTTCACGACGCGGGTGACGCGGTCGATATTCTCGATCAGGTCGGGATAAGCCGGTGCCATGAACCGCGCAACGAACTGCGTCAACTGGTGGAAATAGGTATCCTGCACGCCCAAGAGCCGCGCGTTCCGCAGCGCCCGCCGCATGATCTTGCGGAGTACGTAGCCCCGGCCTTCATTCGACGGCACGACGCCGTCGTGAATTAGAAACGACGCCGCCCGGGCATGGTCGGCGTTGATCCGCAGCACGGCCCCGGTCCTCGCGTCCCGCGCCGGATCCACCTTAATCATTTCGGCGAGGTGGTCGATGATCGGGCTGATCAGGTCGCAGTCATAGTTCGAAAGCTTCCCTTGCATGATCGCCGCCAGCCTCTCCAACCCCATGCCCGTATCGATCGAAGGCCGCGGCAGCGGGTTCAAGATGCCGCTCGCCGACCGGTCGTACTGCATGAACACGAGGTTCCAAATCTCGACGAACCGGCCGCCGCCGTCGAGCGGAAAGGCCTCGCCCTCGCGCCCCTGCTCTGCGCCTTCCGGTCCCAGGTCGTAGTGGATCTCTGAGCACGGCCCGCACGGCCCGGTATCGCCCATCTGCCAGAAGTTATCAGCCTCGTCGAGACGGAAAATCCGGCTCTTCGGAATGCCGGTTACCTTCTGCCAAAGCTCTTCGGCCTCGTCGTCCTCGCGGAACACAGTTACGTAGAGGCGCTCTTTATCCAGGCCGTACTCTTTCGTGATCAGCTCCCAGGCGAAGGCGATGGCTTCAGTTTTGAAGTAGTCGCCGAACGAGAAGTTCCCGAGCATTTCGAAGAAGGTGTGATGCCGTCGGGTGTAGCCGACGTTCTCGAGGTCGTTGTGTTTGCCCCCGGCCCGGACGCATTTCTGCGACGTGGTGGCGCGCGAATAATCGCGCTTCTCCATGCCAAGGAAGATGTCCTTGAACTGGTTCATCCCGGCGTTGGTAAACAGCAACGTCGGGTCGTTGGCGGGAACCAGGGAAGAAGATCGCACTACGCGGTGTCCGCGCGCTGCAAAATAATCTAGAAACTTCTGACGAACGTCGTGGCCAGTCATGAGGGTTTAACCCTCTATTTTGACACGACCGGGCTATGCCTCAAACAGCGCTGCGGCAGCGATCGCTGATCCGTCGCCAGTCAACTGGAATTGCTCTGGAAATCGGACGCTATCTCCGACGCCCTGATAAAGAGTACCCACTTTCGGTTGGGCCATCCAGGTCTGCTCGACGCCAAACTCCCGCCAGCGCCGAAACCGCGCCAAGGTCGCCGAGGCCGTTGCATCAGCGGAAATCAACTCGACCACGGCCCAAGGTACCCTTTCCGAACCGTCTCGAAAGACAGCGAACTCCGCGCGAAACTCCATACCAGGTCGGACCAGGAACCCCTCCGAGGTGCGGACGGTCCAACCGTACGCCTCGCATTCTGACACCAACCACGCCGCCACCCGCAGCCGAGTTCTTTCGATGAGCTCCGATTCAGAATCCATCAGGGAACCATACCAAAAAAAACGGCGGCCCACCAAGTAGGCCGCCAGGGCTACATCTCCGTCTTAGAAGTCGTAGCGCAAGCCAAACTGCATTACGCGCGGCAGAGTCAACGTATCTGTATATTTGCCGAACGAACCCAAATTGCCGAGGTCGGCCGAGGTGAAGAACGGGTCAAACCGCACCG
>JANODS010001196.1:0-1354 GCA_031412835.1 Acidobacteriota bacterium
AGCATGCGCTTATAGCCGGACTCGACGTAGACGGTGCGAAGGACGACGCCGATGTCATTGGTGGCGACGGCTTGTTGGCAGACCTGGATGAGTTCGCGGAAGGCTTTGAGGGCGCTTTCGGCGCGGGCACCGAGGGAGTGCTTTTGGAGCATGTCGCCGATGGCTTCCCACATGGTGATTTTGAACTGGGCGGCGTGCTGTTCGATTTGATCGAGGGTAGTTTTGCCGATGCCGCGGGCGGGGGTGTTGACGCAGCGGAGGAGGCCGATGGAGTCGTCGAGGTTCATGAGGAGGCGGAGGTAGGATAGGAGATCCTTGACTTCGGCGCGCTGGTAGAAGCTAAAGCCGCCGACGACGATGTAGGGGCGGTTATAGCGGCGGAGGGCTTCTTCGATTTGGCGGGATTGGGAGTTGGTGCGGTAGAGGACGGCGGCGCGGGAGTCGGGTTGGCGGTCGAGGTGTTTGTTGATTTCGCTGGCGATGTAGAGGGCTTCGTTTTCGCCGTCGAGGGCTTCGTAGATGGTGACTTTTTCGCCGCCGCCGGAGTCGGTCCAAAGGGTCTTGCCTTTGCGCTGGATGTTGTTGGCGACGACGGCGCCGGCGGCGTCGAGGATGTTTTTGGTGGAACGGTAGTTCTGTTCGAGGCGGATGATTTGGGCGCCGGGGTAGTCTTTTTCGAAATCTAGAATATTTTTAATATCAGCGCCGCGCCAGCTATAGATGGACTGATCTTCGTCGCCGACGACGCAGACGTTCGAGCGCATTTGGGAGAGGAGGCGCATGAGATCGTACTGGGAGCGGTTGGTGTCCTGGTACTCGTCGATCATGAGGTATTCGATCCACTCGTTGTACTTTCGGCGGAGTTCGGTGTCGTAGGTGAGGACGCGAACGGTTTCGAGGAGGAGGTCGTCGAAGTCGAGGGCGTTGGCTTGGCGGAGTTTGGCTTCGTACTGTTCGAAGACGACGGCGAGGCGGGACATTTTGGGGTCCTGCGTTTGCTTGTAGAAGTCGGCGGGAGTTTCGTGGGCGGACTTGGCGCGGGAGATGGAACCGAGGGCGGCGCGGTACTGCATAAACTTCTCATCCAGGCCTAAATTCTTATAAATTCCTTTGATTAGGGCGACTTGATCGTCGGCGTCGTAGATGAGGTATTGGGTCGTGAAGTTGGGCCGGATGTCGGCGAGACGGGCACCATCGCGGCGGAGGAGGCGGACGCAGAAGCCGTGAAAGGTGGAGACGCGCGGGAGGCGCATGGGGTTAGTTTCGCCGAGGATTTTGGCGGTGCGATCGCGCATTTCTCCGGCGGCTTTGTTGGTGAAGGTGACGGCCATGACGGCTTGCGGATGGACGTTGA
>JANODS010001197.1:0-11045 GCA_031412835.1 Acidobacteriota bacterium
CAGTATTCGCGTCGCCGCCGATGCCGCGATGCGCCAACGCACAAGCCGCGTCTATCGTGATCGCCGCGGCCGCCCCATCATTCGCCTGTTCGGCCCGGCCTAGGGCACGTCGTAGACGATGATCGACTTCCCGGCACGTTCGAGTTCCGGCATCTGACGGATCCAGTGCCAGGGGTCGCCTTCGCCTTTCTGCACCGCGTATCGAGACGTCAACGCCAGGATGCGAACACTCACCGCCACGCAACCGTGGCTCGTTTCCTCCCAGCGCGGCACATCCCGAAATCGTCCTGGATATAGCTGGTTGCTATCCGCTGTGCCGAAATACGTCAACCGGCAGGTCGCGATCCCTCGCCGATCCATCAGTCGAACGAGCGAGGCCAAGTCCTGCCCCCAGTCCAAGTCGCTCTCCGCCAAAAACCAGCTGGGCTCCGGTCGCGCCGCTTCATTGAACGAAGCGATGTAGTCGGGATGAGCCAGCGCTGAGGCCACCACCAGCCACGCCGACAGCGGCACCGCCAGCCAACGGCGAGCATGAATCAACGCCCATCCCGCCGCCAATGACAACGGCACGTAGAGATGCAAGGCGTGTCGAATCCCCAGGTTGATGTTCACCGGCAGCAGTGCCGCCAAAAGCAAGAGCAACATCGCCACCGGCAACCATGCCGCTCGCCGCCACGCCAGCAGAAACACGGCGAGCGCCGCCAGCGGCGTCTTCACGGCGAGAGCCACGGGGAAGAATCGCCAATCGCCCCCCACGTGGACCTGTCCCAGCAGGAGGCTGAAATGCCCTTCTCGGTTATGCTTCCGGATCTCCTCGATTCCCAACCACGCCGACCAAAGAAACGCCCGCATCCCCACTACCCGGTCTGCAATTCCGGCCGACGTGGCATGCGGCTGGTCGGCCGGAAACTCCTTTGTGAACCGGTAGGTGCTGGAGAGGACCACCAGTCCCAACGCAACGCTGAATATTAGCGGCCATCCCCGGCGATAGACTACAACGAGGAGCCCCACCGCCAGCTCCACGAACAGCAGATTGCTGAACTTGGTCGCCATCGCCAGTCCAAACGCGAGGCCAGCCCAGACCACTCCCATCCGTGTCGGCGATACCATCCACGCGTGCGCCCGCTCCACCGCCCAGGCGAAGGTCGCCATCGCCGCCAGGTCGGTGGTCGCCAAGCCGGCGTGGCCCAGCACCGGCGGCAGGAGGGTAAAAACACCGACGGCCGCAACTCCCGCGTTGGGCCCATAGAGTCGCCTTCCGAGCAGCCAGATGGCCGCGCAACCCAGCCAGAAGAACGGCAGCGTCCCGGCTCGCGCCAAAGCGAGATGCCGCCAGTAGTGCCCTCGCTCGTGCAGCAGGAAGTTTCCTTCGGCCACCGAATCTCCGTGCCCGCCCGGCCGCACTCCCGCCAGATACGGCCCCAGCCCGATCAAAATCCTGGCGAGCGGCGGATGCTGCCTCTCCCGCGTATACTCTTTCTCCCCCCACCACTGCACCCCGCACGCGACGTGAAACGGCTCGTCGAAAGTCGCGTTAAAGTGCTGCCAAGTGGCCGCAATACGGACCGAGCCGATTAGAACCAGCGCCAGGAGCAACCAGTACTGCTTCATTCCTTAGGGGACCATATAAACGATGATCGACCGCCCGGCGCGTTCGAACTCCGGGACCTGCCGCAGCCAATGCCACGGGTCGCCTTTTCCGTTCTGCATCGACTGCCGGGCCATCGATTCGAGCTTTTCTATACTTACCGCGACGCAGCCTCGACTCGGCACCGGGTCGGGAATCCCGTCCGTAAATCGTCCTGGGTAAAGCCGGTGTTGCTGCGCTGTGCCGAAGTAAGCCAAGCGGCAGGTCGCAATCCCACGCCGGTCCATCAACCGCACCAGCGCAGGGAGATCTTGCCCCCAATCCAAGTCGCTGTCGGCTACAAACCAAGCGGGGTCCGGCCTCGCCGCTTCGTTGAAGGAGGCGATGTAGTTTGGATGGACGAGCGCCGACGCCAGGATGAGCCAAGCGGCTAACGGCACCGTCAGCCAACGAGCCAAATGGACGAGAGACCATCCCGCCACCACCGAAAGCGGAACGTATACGTGCATCGCGTGGCGGACGCCCAGATTAATGCGGACCGGCAGGATCGAAGCCAGCAGCAACAGCGCCAGGGCGATAGGCACCCAAGTCCTGCGCCGCCAACCCAAGAAGAATAACGCCAATACCGCCAGCGGTGTCTTCACCGCCAAGACAACGGGGAAGAATCGCCAGTCGCCGAATTGGTTCACCTTTCCCATCAGTTGGCTCATATGGCCGTCTTTGTTGTGCGCTTGCACTTCCAGAACGCCTCGAATGATCGGCCCCACGAACGGCACTCGGACGGACCGTTTCACTAGATTCTTCATCGGCTCTTGCGGCCTCTCTTGCGGAATGGGAATATCTTGCGTGTCGTAGACAAACCGATACGTCCCCGTCAACACAACTAACGCCAGAACGCCGCTCAACAGTAGCGGCCACCCCCTCCAGTAGAGAACGATGAAAAACGCGACCACGAGCCCCACAAACATCAAATTGCTGAACTTGGCTGCGACGGCTAACCCGAACGCCAGCCCGATCCAGGCGAGCCCCCACCGGGACGGCGCGGTGTACCACTCGTGGAGTCGATCCAGTGTCCAGGCGAATGTAGCCACCGCCGCCATGTCTGTAGTTGCCAACCCTGAGTGACCCAGTACGGAGGGCAGCATACTGAATATGCCGGCTCCGGCCAGCCCTACCCAATCGCCGTAAAGGCGTTTGCCCAGCGACCAGACGGACCAGCACGCCAGCCAGAAAAACGGCAGAATGCCAGCGCGCGCCAGCGTCAAAATCCGCCAATATTGCCCCCGTTCCCACAGAATCGCGTTGCCTTCATCGTCCATGTTTTTATGGCCCATCGACCGCGCCCCGGCCAAATAGGGTCCGAACGCCATGGCAACCCGAGCTAGCGGTGGGTGGTGATACTCCCGCGTATACTTATGCTCGGACCACCACTCCATCCCGCACGCCAAATGCGACGGCTCGTCGACGGTGGCGCTAAAGTGCTGCCAAGTCGAAGCTATACGGAGAGAACCGATCAGGATCAACGCCAACAGGAGCCAGCGATATTTCATCCTCTAACGGAACGCCGCAGTGCGGCGAGCAGCTCCTCCTGGGACAAAGTGGTGCTGATGAATAACTCCTGCCGGGCTCCCGCACTCAGCGCGATAGCCTTCCACCCATTCAAGACTGGCACCGTTATGTGAACTTTCAACGTTCCTCGCGCGTCCCTGACCTTGGAAATCCGACCCGGCACTACGGAGCGTATCACGTCGTCCGGATACTCGCGCAACAGCCGCTCCAGCATCTCTCGCACCCCGTCAATGATGGAATGCTCAATTTTCAGGCGGTTATTCTCGGCCCGCAGGCGCATCCGAGCCATCGGTTTACGGCTTCTTACGGGCGATGAGCAGGTTGGATGGGATTCGATTGAAGCCGTACCCAATGTTGAACGCCAGCGGCTTGACGGACGCCTTATCGGCGAACGCCCTCTGTAGATCGGGCTGGACAAGATTGCGGAACGAACCGTAGGGCTTTGTGTACTGCCCGTAGACTTGGCGGTTCCATTTCGCCGGGTCATAGAACTTGAACGGGATGCCGGAGTCGTCCTGGACGACCGCAATGCTCCGGTCCAGCACTTGCTGGCGAATCGCCGAGAAGTCAGCCCGGTGCGGCATATACGACGTCGATTTGAACATGCTCACAATTCGTGACTGTTGTGCCAGAAACGCCTTAAAACTCTCATTCGTTGCGAATCTAGAATCGCCCAAATTGATCGAGAAATAGTAGATCCGGTGCGGGTTCGTTTCCGACTTCATCAGGTAGTCAATCGCCACCCCGCGATTCACTTGATCTTTCAGCGACTCGTCCCGCGCCACCACGGTGCCCTTCGGGTCCAGCATTATCGGCGCGGTGCCCAGAATCTTCGCGCCCGAGCGGACGAGTTGCACAAGCATAATCGGCAACAGTCCATCGGTCACCTGTCCGCGCAACTGCTTGTCCATCTCTTTCGTAATGAAGAAACTCTTCCCCAGTACATCGAACAGGGTCCGCCGTACTTCCGGCAACTGCGCTTCCAGCGCCGCCGAACTCAGCCGTTTTTCCGTCGGCAATGTTCCGGGCGGTTCGAGCCCCACCATAATGTAGACCGGATTCTTCGGGTAGAACGTCAACAGATGAACGACGTCCGGCCCGCCGAACGGGTAAAATGCTGTCGCCGACTCGATCTCCGTCCCGGTCAACTCGGACGCCTGAAACGTCGAGATCGGCGGTTGCCGAACCGTGGCCCAACGCGCAAACGCGGCGTCAAAACCGGCAGCATGTTCCTGCCATTGCTTTTCGCCCTCCCGCGCCTTCAGCGGGCTTTCGTTGCGGCCGGACATGCCGGCTAAGAACTTCGCCGCGTCGTCGGCATAGGGGTTCAGCGGTACTGCGAATCCTGCTGGCTCTTCTTTTTTGGCGGCCTCCGGGGCCTTCTGCCCACAGGCCGCCATCAATAGGGTCAGGCCTATTACCGTAACTGTTGCCGAAACTCGAAACTGCGGAGACACTCTCGCCATTTTAGATACATACGACGCCTGCCTGCTTGATTTGTTTCGGCTTCCCCGAAACTATTGTGCTTCGCCCCAGTCGTACGCCGCCGTTGCCGTCAATTGGACGGTGTACGTTCCCAGGTTGTTTTGCCAATGCCGGTTGTCGTTGATTGCCAACCCCAACCGGCCCGCCCCGGGTGCCTTATCGAGATACGATTTCCCTACGGCAAACGTCGCGCCCTTCGCCCCCATTCGTCCCACGAGCGCGCCAAACGGATGCCCGTCAACCAGGTTCGTTTTGTAGGCTGGGCTGCCGGGCTTCGTCAGTCCGTTCGGGTCGGTGGCCCAGCCGTCGTCTTTCCACGAGAGGCGCGAAAAGCCGCTGGCGGTTGCCGTCAGCCGAGAACCGGCGCCGAGTTCGATCCCGCTATCGAGATACTCAATCTGCGTCGAATGCCGAAGCGAGTGCACCAGCGCCTGTTTCACGATTCGTTTCTGCTGAACGGCCAAGGCCCGCACGTTGCCCCACGGAATCTCCCGCGGCCCGACCTTCACCGAACCGGTAGGCGTCGCGACCCGCACCATTTGGCCATTCTGCAATCGCAGCAGCCCGAGCGACCGGTCAAATCCATCGGCACCGCTCGGCATGATTCGTTCGAATAGCCGATAGAGCGGTCGCGGTTCATGCTGGTCGGTGTCTTTGTAAAGATCGAGCAGCGGCGTCAATACGGGTACACCGATGGCGACGAGTTGTTCGACAGCCGCATCTCGTCCGGCTCGATCCTTATCAGCCTGGACGATTGCCAGGGCGTCCTTGATTTGCGCCGCTTCGGCTGGCGTGGCCGGGGCCGCGCTGTGAAACGACAGAATCTTCGCGACTCCGTGGCCTCCCATCGAAAACGTGGTGGGGCCTTCGACCGTTGTCCCGTCGGTCAGTCGTACCAAAATTGTGGCGGCGGCAAGGAGCAGCATGGCAGCAGTTATATCAGACAATAGAACCATGCGTCTAAAAAAAGGCCACGGCTGGTATCTGGCCGAAGAGGTTCTTGAGATCCGCGTGGAAGGCGATCCGCGCAATGTCGTCCACGTCAACACCCGCCTGCTCCAGGCTAAGGACGGCGAACACGCCTACGCCCGCGCCACGGAGTTCGGCCAGGAAGCCACCGACGATTATCTAAACCCGGATGGCCATCGAGTGACGATCACCTTTCGTGGCATTCGCGAAATCGTGGAGATGCAAGAGGACCTGACCGACGGCGGCGAGATCCGTTGGGAGGAGTCCGTCAACGTCTCCGAGAGAAAGCTTCGCTCGATGGTGCGGCGGGTGGACGAGGTCGCCGCCGTCAAGGCGTTTGAACCCGTCGATCATCCAGACTACCGTTGCGGCGAAGTGGTGGCTGAAGCGATGGCCCAACTCGTGAAGCGGAAATAATCCTATCCACCGCCCACAAAATGCACGATTTCAACCTTTGCTCCGGCCGCGAGAGAGGTATCCGGCCAACGCGCTGGCTTCAAGATGACGCGATCGAGTTCGACGGCCACCCGGCTCGGCTCAATCCCCAGCGCGGCCAAGAGATCCGACACCGTCGACCCTTCAGCGACCTCTCGAGACGCGCCGTTTAAAACAATTTCAACCATAAATGTTTAGATTTTCCTGCCCGTGTTCGCCAACTTGCCAAAGCGTTTTTTGACTCGCCCTCGCTAAGGTCATTATAATTTAAATAGGGGCCTTTCCCCTCCTCCTCCCACCACCCATAACCGATGTTGCCAACGTCACTGCCCGAGTCTTATTTACCCGTCCTTCTGACGTGGATGTTTGCGATTACGAACGCGACGGGGATCATCGTCGCCGGCTACGTACTCGGCAAGAAATTCCGCAATCAAGCCAAAGATACGCCGTACGAGTGCGGCATCGTGCCCACCGGCAGCGCCAAAGAACGCTTCAGCGTGAAGTTTTATTTGGTGGCGATGCTCTTCATCCTCTTCGACATTGAGGCGGTGTTCCTCTATCCGTGGGCCGTCGTCTATCGTGATCTGAAGATGTTCGGCTTCATCGAAATGTTACTGTTCGTTGTTTTGGTCCTCGCCGGATTCTTCTACATCTGGAAGAAGGGGGTCCTCGATTGGAACCATGCCGAAGGCTTGGAAATCCGCGAGATGGCCCTGCCGAAGGAAGAGGACGTGACTCATGTTGTCTGAAGCGCTGCTGGAGAACGAGACGATTGCCGGACTTCTCGCCGCTCACCCGACCGCCGTTCTGGGCGGTGTGACCCAGTTTGAGGAGATCACGCTGACGATTGAGCCCAGCGAGATCGTCGCGACGCTCGCGTATTTGAAGTACCACCAGAAGTTTGACCGCTTGTCGACCGTGACCGCGGTGGACCGTTATCCCCTGGATCCGCGGTTCGAGCTCGTCTATCACTTGCAGTCGGTTAAGCGGAATCTTCGCCTCCGTCTGCGAGCCTCCGTGGCGACCGAGATCGCTTCCGCGACCATCGTCTATTCCGGGGCCAATTGGTACGAACGCGAGGTTTTTGACCTGTTTGGCGTAGTTTTCACCGGGCATCCGAACCTGAAGCGGATCATGATGCCGGACGACTGGGAAGGCCACCCCTTGCGCCGCGATTTCCCAGTCCATGGATTCAAGTACAGCTACGGCGAGCAGCAATAGAGACCCACAAGGAATATGAGCGAAACGATCGTAGAGCCCGCGGTGCATCAAGAGTCCGAAGCCGGAACCACCCGGCGCATGACTCTGAATATGGGGCCGCAACATCCGTCAACGCACGGCGTATTGCGTGTCGTGCTCGAACTGGACGGCGAGTTCATCCAGAAAGCCCGCCCCGAAATCGGCTACCTTCATACGGGGATTGAAAAGCAGTGCGAGGCCCTGAATTGGCAGCAGGTGATCACGCTGACGGATCGCGTCGACTACCTCGCGAATCTGTCGAACAACCTCTGCTACTCGCTCGCGGTGGAGAAACTACTCGGCCTGGAGGTTCCGCCGAAGGCGCAGTTTATGCGGGTGCTGCTCGCTGAACTTACGCGCATCGGCAGTCACCTGGTGTGGCTCGGCACCCATGCCCTCGACATGGGCGCGATGACGATGTTCTTCCTCACGTTCCGGGAGCGGGAAGAGCTGCTGAAGTTGTTCGAGATGATCAGCGGCCAGCGGTTGATGACGAGCTACATCCGCATCGGCGGCCTGGCCCTGGACCCGCCGCGCGGCTGGGAGAAGCTGGTTCGCGCGTTTCTCGCTGATTTCCCCAGCAAAATCGATGAATACGAGACGCTGCTGAACAACAACCCAATCTGGCTGCGCCGTACGAAAGGCATCGGCATGATTTCGGTGGATTCGATGCTGGACGTCGGCATCACTGGGCCCGTGATTCGGGCCGCCGGCATTCCGCTGGACGCCCGTAAGATGACGCCGTATTCGAGCTACGAGAAGTTTGATTTCGCCGTGCCGACTTCGACCGATAACGATGTTTATGCTCGATACGCGGTTCGTGTGGCCGAAATGCGCGAGAGCTTGAAGATCGTGCAGCAGGCCGTGGACGGCATGCCGGAAGGGCCCACCCGCGCCGACGCGCACCGCGTGGTGCTGCCGGACCGGGAAAAAATGAAGACGCAGATGGAGGCGCTGATCTACCACTTCAAGATCGTCACCGAAGGCATCGCGGTGCCCGAGGGGGAAGTCTTCCAGGTGGTGGAATCGCCGCGCGGCGAACTCGGCTATTACGTCGTTAGCGACGGTACCGCTAAGCCGCTCCGCGTCCACATGCGGACGCCAAGTTTCGGGAACCTTCAGGGTTTGCCCCGGCTGATCGAAAACCGTCAAATTGCTGACGCGATCGCCGTGATGGGCAGCCTCGACTTCGTACTGGGAGATTGTGATCGATGACCTTTTCGCCCGAACTGGAAGCTAAATTCGCCGACTTGGTGACGCACTATCCGGAAGGCCGTCAACGTGCGGCGTTGATCCCGATGTTGATGTCCGGCCAAGACGAAATTGGCTCGGTAACGCAAGAGATGATGGACGAGTTCGGCAAGCGCCTGGGGCTGAGCACGATGCAAGTGGACGAGGTAGTGGGCTACTACTCCATGTTGCACAAGAAGCCGATGGGCAAGTTTCACGTGCAGGTTTGCACGAACGTGGCCTGCATGCTGCGCGGCGGCGCTGAACTTTACGACCACGCTTCTCACAAGCTGGGTCTGGGCCACAAGCAGGTTTCGGCCGATGGCCGGATCTCGCTCGAAGAGGTCGAATGCATGGGCGCTTGTTCCTGGGCCCCGGCAATTCAGGTGAACTACGACTTCCATCACGAAGTCTCCACCGATCAGTTGGATACGATCCTGGAGGGTTTGAAGTAGTGAAGCTGTTTAATGAACCGAGTCCTTTAGAAACGCGCATTATTTCCTTCCGCTTTGGGTTGGAGAACTCGGCGTCGCTCGATACCTATCTCGCCCATGATGGCTACAAGGCGCTGCGGAAAGCGCTGGAGATGACCCCCGACGACGTCATCAACGAAGTGAAAGCTTCAAACCTGCGCGGCCGGGGCGGAGCGGGCTTCCCGACCGGGCTGAAATGGAGCTTCGTCCCGCGGGCTTCCGAGAAACCGAAGTACATCGTCGTCAACGCCGATGAGTCCGAGCCGGGCACCTGCAAAGATCGGCTGCTGATTCAGCACGATCCGCATCAGCTGATCGAGGGGATCCTGCTCGGGGCGATCGCGGTGGGCGCGAAGAAGGGCTGGATCTACATCCGTGGCGAGTACAACTACCTGATCGCCATCATGGATAAGGCGATTGAAGAAGCCTACAAGAACGGCTACCTTGGCAAGAACATTTGCGGCACCGAGTTCGAGTTCGATCTCTACACCCACACCGGCGCGGGTGCCTATGAGTGCGGCGAGGAATCGGCGCTGCTCGAATCGCTGGAAGGCAAGCGCGGCGTGCCGCGGATTCGGCCGCCGTTTCCGGCGATTTCCGGCGCGTTTCAGTCGCCGACTTTGCTGAATAACGTCGAAACATTTTCGTCCGTCCCGGCGATTTTGCGGATGGGCGGAACGGCGTACTCCGACCTCGGCGTGCCCAAGAGCGGCGGTACGCGTATGGTCTGCATGTCGGGTCATGTCAACAAACCCGGCGTTTACGAAGTGCCGCTCGGCTACCCGATGATGAAGTTCGTGAACGAAATCGGCGGCGGCATTTGGAAGGGTCGCCAGTTGAAAGCGATCATCCCGGGCGGATCTTCCAGCCCTCTGTTGAAGGCAGAAGAGTGCGACATCCCGATGGATTACGACTCGATCGCCAAGGCCGGTTCCATGCTCGGTTCCGGTGGCTTGATGGTGATGGACGAAACGACCGATATGGTGAAACTCGCGCTGCGAATCATGCGCTTCTATCAGCATGAAAGCTGCGGTTGGTGCATTCCTTGCCGCGAAGGTACGACCTGGCTGAAGAAGATGCTGCAACGCGTGACCGACGGGCATGGCCAGGCGCGCGATATCGATCTGATCGGAGACTTGGCGCAGAACATGCTGGGCCGGACGTTCTGTCCGCTCGGGGATGCCGCCGCGATGCCGACTATCGCCATCGTGAAGAAGTACCGGAACGAGTTCGAAGCGTATGTGGCGAAGAATCCTTTCGCCGCTTCCGAGCTCGTCTCGATTTCCTAGGAGAACCATGGCACTCGTCAACGTCACCATTAACGGGGTCTCGGTCCAAGCCGAAAACGGCGCGCTCCTGATTGAAGTCGCCAAGCAAAACGGCATCGAAATCCCAGCATTTTGCTACTACGAAGGCATGTCGCTGCAAGCGGCTTGCCGCATGTGTTTGGTCGAGGTGGAGAAGGCTCCGAAGCTGATGGCCGGCTGTACGCTGCCGGTCGCGGAAGGCATGATCGTGCGGACGGAGTCCGAACCGGTCGTGAAAGCGCGCAAGACGACGCTGGAGTTTTTGCTCTCGAACCACCCACTGGACTGCCCGGTTTGCGATAAGGGCGGCGAGTGCGAACTGCAGGACATGACGTTTAAATACGGGGTCGGCGAGAGCCGATTCACCGAAGCCAAGCAGCATGTGCCAGAGAAGCAGTGGAGCCCGGTTGTCTTCTATGATGCTCCTCGCTGCATACTCTGTTACCGCTGCGTGCGTGTTTGCAGTGAAGGCATGGGCGTGGGAGCGCTGGGCGTAGCCAACCGCGGGGTCAATTCGGAGATCATTCCTTCGCACGGCGACCATTTGGAATGCGACGAATGCGGTAGCTGTATCGACATTTGCCCGGTCGGTTCGCTGACTTCCGGGATCTATCGCTACAAGACGCGCCCGTGGGAGATGGAGCACGTCGGTACCGTTTGCACCCACTGTTCGAACGGCTGCAAAACGACGCTGGGCGTACGGAATAACGAGATTGTTCGCGGCAACAATCGGGATCGGAGCGGCATCAA
>JANODS010001198.1:0-2796 GCA_031412835.1 Acidobacteriota bacterium
CCGACAACTCCTCCGCCGATCACTACAACCGCACCCTCGAAAAATCCATCGGACAATACGACCAAACTCACAACTTCAAAATCAGCGGCGTCTGGGAACTCCCCTTCTTCAAACAGAACCGCCTACTCGGCCAATGGCGCATCTCCGGCGTCAACATGCTCCAAAGCGGCACCCCCCTCGAACTTGACAACAACTCCGCCTTCAACGTTTTCAACGGCCGCAGCCCCGCCCATGTCCAGTCATACGACGGTTGGACCACCAACCTCTCCAACCCCAACTGGCTCGGAAACGACCGCTTCTTCCAACCCCCCTCCTCCTTCGGCCCCCAAAATCGCCTCCGCCTCGGCAATGCAACCCGCCACAATCCTAAAGCCCGCACCTTCCCCAACTACGTCAACAATCTGTCCCTCTCCAAGTCCTTCTCCCTCGGCGAAAAGCTTCGCCTCGATTTCCGCGCCGAAAGCTTCAACATCTTTAATAACCCCCGCCTCGCCTCCGGCAGCCGTAATATCGACGACCCCAACTTCGGCGTCGTCCGCAGCCAAATTAACGAACCCCGGCGAACCCAATTCGCCCTCAAACTATACTTCTAAATCTTCATGAACAGACGCCACTTCACCGCCTCCCTCGCCCCCCTTCTCCTCTCCGCCCAGCCCGCCCCGCGGCCCAACATCCTACTCATCCTCTCTGACGACCACACCGCCGAATTCACCGGCTGCTATGGCAACCCCACCATCAAAACCCCCAACATAGACCGCTTCGCCCGCGAAGGCATGCGCTTCACAAAGTTCTTCTGCGCCGCCCCCCAATGCGTCCCCTCTCGCACCGGCTACCTCACCGGCCGCAGCCCCGTCGCCGCTCGCATGGGCCGCTTCACGTCTCCCCTCCCTCCCGACGTCGTCACCTTGCCCGAACTCCTCCGCGCCCAGTCCGGCTACTTCACCGGCATCTGCCGTCGCCAGTTCCACCTCGACGGCGCCCCCGGCCCGAACAGCAAAGCCGTCTACGACAAACACCACCTCCAAACCTTCGACAACCGAGTCGACTTCCTCGACCGCAATTCCGGCCCCGACAAAACCGGCCAACGCGTCAACGAATTCTTCGACCAACGCCCCGCCGAAAAACCCTTCTTCCTCTGGGTCAACTTCAACGATCCCCACTTCCCCTGGGACAACATTCCCAACGGCATCGACCCCAAGAAACTCCGCGTCCCCGCCCACCTCCCAGACCTCCCCGGCGTCCGCGAAGACCTCCGCCGCTACTACGACGAAATCGAACGCATGGACAAGGAATTCCAACTCGTCCTCGACATCGTCCAAAAACGCGCCGGCCTCGACAATACCCTCGTCCTCTTCGCCGGCGATAACGGCTACCCCTTCCCCCACGGCAAAGGAACCCTCTACGACCCCGGCCTCAACGTCCCCTTCATCATGCGCTGGCCCGGCAAAATCGCCGCCGGCTCCGTCTGCGAAGACCTCATCTCCGGAGAAGACTACACCCCCACCATGCTCGCCGCCGCCGGTGCCAAACCCACAAAAGAGATGACCGGCATCAGCTTCCTCCCCCGCCTCCTCGGCCAAACCCACCAACCCCGCAAACACGTCTTCGCCCAACGCGTCACCCACGGCAGCAGACCCTTCACCGAAGGCACAACCTCCCATACCTTCGATCTCTCCCGCATGGCCCGCTCCCCCCGCTACAAACTCATCTACAACTGCACACCCCAGCAAAAATACTCCCCCGTCGACAGCTACAACGAAGCCAGTTGGCGCCAAATGTCCGACGAAAACGCCTGGGGCCGCCTCAACCCCAAATTCGCCCGTGCCTATTTCCCCCACGCCCGCCCCGTCCTCGAACTCTACGATCTCGAAAAAGATCCCACCGAAATGGATAACCTCGCCGGTCGCCCCGAATACGCGCCCATCGAAAAGGAACTCAAACTCGCCCTCCAAGAGAAAATGATCATCGACTATGATTACCTGCCGCTGCCTATGACACCATAATCCTCATGCCCACCCGCCGCCAATTCCTCGCCGCCCTCGCCCCCGCCCCCCGACCCAACATCCTCTTCATCATGACCGACGACCAAGCCGTCTCCCTCATGAGCTGCTACGGCAACAAGCTACTGAAGACCCCCAACATGGACCGCCTCGCCGCCGAAGGCGTACGCTTCACGAACGCCTTTGTCACGAACTCCCTCTGCGCCCCCTCCCGCGCCACCTGCCTCACCGGAACCCTCTCGCACGTCAACAAAGTCTTCGGCAACTCCGAACGCAAAGATGCGATCGAAACCATGGACCCCAAACTCCCCACTTACCCCGAACTTCTCCAAAAGGCCGGCTACCGCACCGGCATCGTCGGCAAATGGCACCTCAGCCACAATCCCCGCGGCTTCGATACCTGGCGCGTCCTCCCCGGCCAAGGCGTCTACCTCAACCCCGAATTCATCGAAAACGGAAAGCGCAAAACCTACCCCGGCCACGTCACCGACATCACCACCGACATGGCCCTCGAATTTCTCTCCCAGCCCGACCCTCGGCCCTTCTGCCTCATCTACCAACCCAAAGGCCCCCACCGGCCGTTTACCCCTTGCCCCCGCCACGCCAACCTCTTCTCCGAAGCCGACCTCCCCCTCCCGCTCAACTTTAACGACAACTTCGCCACCCGCAAAATCGCCCGCGAAGCCGAAGACATGCGCCTCGATCTAAGCCTCGCCCCCGACTACCCCGACCGCCCCAAAAACCTCTCCCCCGCAGAACGCAAAAACAGGATCTACCAACGTTTCGTCAAGGACAT
>JANODS010001199.1:0-1759 GCA_031412835.1 Acidobacteriota bacterium
TTTACACCGGCCGCCGTCCCTACCTCGCCGTCGTCCCCCTCGCCCTCGCCGCCGCCTTCTACGACCCCAGCCCCCTCTTCTGGCTCCCGTTCGGAATCGGCACCAGCCTGCTCATCTCCCTCGCCCCCCGCGTGAAGTCCGAATGGCTGGTCCAATGGACCACTCTCTTCTTCGCCGCCGCCCTCGCCGTATTTTTCGCCGGCTCCAACCGCTACCTCCTCCCCATCGCCCTGCCCATCGCGATCCTCACCAGCCACTACCGCTTCGCCCGCCCCGCCATCGCCCTCCAGTTCCTCCTCTCCAGTGCGCTAGCCTTCTCGAACTACCAGCACTGGCAGGCCTACCGCGACTTCGTCACCGCCCCGGACCACCGCCTCTGGGTCAACGCCGAATGGGGCCTCCGCTACTACGCCGAAGCCCTCGGCGGCGTCCCGCTCCTCCAAGGCCAATCCGTCCAACCCGGCGACAACGTCCTCTCCAGCGCCCTCAAACCCGCCGTCCGCTTCACCACCGGCGGCGGCCGGGTCGCCCTCATCCGCGAAGCCGAAGTCCGCCCCACCCTCCCCCTCTGCCTAATCTGCCTCGGCAGCAAAAGCGCCTACTCCACCGCCGAACGCGGCTTCCGCGCCTTCGATATCTCCAGCGGCCCCATCGACCGCATCTCCCTTTCCGGCGTCATCGCCCAGCGCCCCACCCGGAGCTTTCTCACAATGGCCGACCCCGACGCCTCCACCCAAATCGTCTCCGGCATCTACGACCTCGAAGGCAATCAATGGCGTTGGATGTCCGAGCGCGGCACCGTCCTCCTCCAACGCAAACCCGGCCCCCTCACCGCCAAAATCTTCCTCCCCCCCCAAGCCCCCGGCCGCGTCGTCACCCTCTTGGCCGACGGCCAGGTCGTCCTCACCCAAACCCTCCCCGGCCCCGGCTCCTACGAACTCAAAACCAAAGACCTCCCCCCACCGACCCACAGTGACGGCGACCTCACCGTCACCCTCTCCATCGACCAACCCTTTCAAGTCCCCAACGACGCCCGCCGTCTCGGCCTCATTCTCTCTTCCCTAGGCGTGCCCTAGTCCGTTCGATCTGCTCCGCGTGCCGGTCCATATGGAACCGCAAAAACGCGATCCGCTGCCGCGCGTCCATCGGCCCGCAAAGGAAGTGCGGAAAAACAACCGCTTCCAAGTCCAGCTCCTCCAACTGCCGGCCCAACGCCGCCAACACCGATTGGCCGGCCCATAGTGCGGCCACCCAGTAGTCCACCGGCCCTCCAAACTGCGGTGCCGCCATCGGCGGGGCCAACTCGCGCGGCTTCCAAGTCCGTTCGATAATCGCCTCAATCGAAAGCCCCCGGTTCGTCGCCTCCGGTGACGGCTCTCCCTGTTTTAGACCCTCCACCGCCCGCCACATCCGGTTCACGCCGGAAGCCTCCGCCAACACCAGATGCTCCACGTTCTCAGCGATCGACCAAGTCTCCGCGTCGGGCTTCCACTCGCCGTCAGCCCCATTGATGCCCACCACCGCGGCCACCACCCGCACTCGCGCCGCCTCCACATCCGCGATTAGTTCCCAAACGTCATTTGGCATCCCTATACTCTATCCACCTGCCAGATATGAGAGAATCCCCCCGATGACACCCCCAATGACCAGAAGGTCACTCCTCGCCGCCCTGCCCTTCTTTTCCCTTGCTCAGGCCGCTTCCGCCCGCCACAAAATCACCAACCTCCAAACGATGGTGATCCAGGGCGACCGCACCTAC
>JANODS010001200.1:0-5357 GCA_031412835.1 Acidobacteriota bacterium
ACGACCGCTTCCAAGGTAACCCTGTCTTCGACATGCTGCCCAACACCCCTTCCACCATCCGGCCCACTTACTTCTTCGGTAACCTGGCCCAGGTGGCGAACCTCTCCGGAACCTTCTTCCCGAACAATGTGCGCGGCTTCGACCAAAACGGCCATGTCCCCTCCACCTATCAGTGGAACCTGACCGTCCAACGCCAACTCGGCCAGACCGTTGCTCTCGAAGTCGGCTACGTCGCCAACACCGCGAACCATCTGCTGTCCACCTACGATTTCAACGCCATGCCATTTGGCTCTGCCTGGCAGCGCCAGAATCAGAACCCCCAATCGGCTAACTTGGCGGCGACCTCGTTCGATGGTCGCACGGCTCTGCCGGTCAATCTCTATCGGCCCTACCTCGGCCATGGGGAAGCAGTCGTCACCTCATTCGGTGGCTTCTCGAACTACAACTCGCTCCAGGTCAGCGTCAACAAAAACGCCGGCAAGGGTCTCCAATACGGCGTCGCCTATACCTGGTCGAAAGCCCTTGGCATCTCCTCGGGCGACGGCGACCGCCTCCACCCCACCAACTACCGCTCGGCCAACTACAGCTACCTCGATTTCGACGTCGCTCAAATGGCCGTCATCAACTTCATCTACGACGTCCCCAGCCTCGCCAAAACCTTCACCCCGCTTAACAACGCGGTGGGACGTAGCGTCTTCGGCGGCTGGCAAGTCTCCGGCCTCATGTCGCTGATCGGTGGCCAACCGGCCAACATCGGCGTCTCCTTCTCCGGCATCGGCGGCGAACTCAACCGCGTCTACACCGGGTCGGAATCGGTCGGTCCCCGGGTCCGCGTCACCGGCAATCCCATCCTGCCCATCGGTGACCGCACCGATATGCGCTACCTCGATACCTCGGTATTTGCCGCTCCTCTGATCGGCAGCCAGGGTCTCGAATCCGCTCAACGCATCGTCCGTCGGCCCGGGGTAAGAAACCTGGACCTCTCGGTATTCAAGAACTTCCCCATGGGCAACGAAAAACGTTTCCTCCAACTTCGGGTCGAAATGTTTAACGCCCCGAACCACACCCAGTTCACGGACTTCAACCGCACCGCGCAGTTCAACCCAACTACGGGGGCGATTTCCAATCTGCCCACGGCGCTGGGCGGCGGCGGTGGCCGGTTCGGTTTCGGTGCTGTCACCGGCGCTCGGGACCCGCGGTTCATTCAACTCGCGGCGAAGTTCTACTTCTAACTGCAACTAAAATGGAGGGGTGATTCGATTCCGTCGCTATCGCCCCTCCCATCTTTCCGCCGTCCTCACGGTCTTCCGCAGTAACGTCCCCGAATATTTCGCCCCCGCTGAAGAAGCCTGGCTCAAGCAAACTCTCCACGATCTCTCCTGCCCCCTCTACGTCCTTACCGATCACGACGCCGTCCTCGGCTTCGGCGGCTTCGAAATCGACGACTTCCATAACATCGCCTATCTCGTCTTCGGCATGGTCCATCGCGACCACCACAGCCGCGGCTTCGGTCGCCGACTCCTTGAATTTCGCCTCGCCAAAATCGCCGCCGCCAAAAACGCCCCCCGCTACGTCACCGTCGATACCACCCCGCACATCGCCCCTTTCTTCGAACACTGCGGCTTCGACCGCATCGCCTATTGGCCCCAAGGCTACCGCCACGGCTTCGACAAAGTCGACCTCCGCTACGACCTCCTAACGAATCCGGTGGTCGGTAAACGTTAAGAACGGCGTCGGGCTCGCCTTCGGCATATGGCACCCCGCGCACCCCGCGGGCTCCTGCTTCGCATGGCAGTTCTTACACACCGCGTCCACGTTAGCCGTCACCGGCTGATGCGGATCATGACAACTCACACATGTCAGCTTCCCCGACGCAAAGCACTTACTCGCCTGCAACCCCACCGGCGCAAACCGCACGCTCATCGGGTCGTCCATCTCCGGCGTCGCTGAAGCCGCCGTCGGGTTCGGAGCCCGATGGCACCCCGCGCAGAGCGCCACCTCCCGGCTCGCCTTCGCCGGATGCGCCGCCTTCGGGTCATGGCACGCCCCGCATTGCACCCCCGGCGTCGCCCCCGTCCGATGGCATCCAAAACACCGTTCGGCATTCACTTTCGACTGCACCACCCCTAGAGCCGCTTCTCCATCCGCCGGCGTCCCAAACGAATGCCCCGGCGTCAAGCTCAGCTTATTCGGCCCCGCATACCAACTCACCCGATGCTCCACCCACTCCCCATTCACCTCCAGCACCGGAGTCTTCGCCTGGTGCCCCGCCCCAAACATCCACTGAATCACCGCCTCCACCTTCTGCCCGCCCTGCGTAATCGTCACGCCCTTGTCCGTATACGCATACGTCACCCCGCCCTTCTCCCGCAGCGTCTTCCCCGCAAATCCAACCCCGTCATACGCCCGCAAAGCCTGCGGATGGAGCCCCCCCAACTTGTCCTTATGACAAGGCTCGCACCCAAACGCTACTGCGACTCCGAAAACAAATCCTGCTGCGTAGCGAGCTCCTTGGCCGAAAGCCGCTTCACCGCGGCGAACTCTCGCGCAGCCTCCGCCTTCCGTCCCAGCGCCTGGTAAACAGTCGCCAACAGGTAATGGGCCTCGCGATAATCCCCATCCGCTCCAATCGCTCGTTCGAGACAAACCACCGCCTCCGGGTTCTTGTTCCTCTGCCAAACCAGTTTAGCCAACTGGTAGTTCGCTCGCGCATGTTTCGGCTTCCGCCGCACCGCCTCTCGCAGCAAACGCTCCGCTTCGCCCTTATCCCGATTCGCCATCGCCAGCGCCGCGCCCAGCGTAAACATCCCCTGCACGCTCTCCGGCGCGGTCTCCAACTCCGCCCGCCACTCCGTCAACGCCTTCTCCACGTCCTTCTTTCTCCAGTACACCGCCCCCAAATGCAAAGCCAACGTCGGCAACTTCGGCTGCAACGCCCGCGCCTGCAACAGCGTCTCCAGCGCCTCGTCGAACCGCTCTTCGACGAGAAGTGCCTGCCCCATCGCCAACAGCAATTCCGGGCTCTTCGCCTGCTCCATAAGCGGCACCAAAAGCTTCTGCGCCTCCCCCGCCCGATTGCTCCGCAAATACGCTGTAGCCAGTCCTAGCGGGATCGTCGGGTCGCCGCTCGGCATGAGTCCTTCGAACGCCACTGCCGCCTCTGAGTACCGTTCCAGCTCTAGCAGCGCCAGGGCCCGCAGTTGCATCGTCTGCCGATGCCCGGCTTGCGTCTTCAGAAACGCGTCAAACTCCCCCACCGCCGGCCCCCACTGCTGCGTCTTGAAGTAAGCCAGCCCCAAATTCAAATGCAGCGGTGCCAGCGAAGGCCGCAGTTGCAGCGCCTTCCGGTATTGCACGACGGCCTGGCCGAACTCCTCCCGCCGACTCAGCACCGCCCCTAAATTCGCCAGCGCCTCCACATGCCCCGGATGCGTCTTCAAATGCGTCCGATACGCCTGCTCCGCCCCCGCCAATTGCCCCCGTTGCAGCAGTTGATTCCCTTGTTCAAACAGATCGGCCTGTGCCAGCAGCAGGGCAGGGAACAGCGCCGAATACCGCACTAGAGCACCGAAAAAATCTCGACCATCGAAATCGAAATCTCGCCCGCCGTCACCTCACCATCTGCCGGAACCTCTTTCGGAGATCCGCCCTTGTCGTAGCTCCAAGCCTGCCGCGTCTCCGGGTCGATCACCCAAAAGTACGGCACGCCCCATTCATGGTAAGCCTC
This sequence comes from Acidobacteriota bacterium, assembly GCA_031412835.1. GTDB lineage: Bacteria > Acidobacteriota > Terriglobia > Bryobacterales > Bryobacteraceae. The sequence goes on from JANODS010001200.1 coordinate 3,728, forward strand.
GCCCTTCGTCAACATCTCGCCAAGCCGATCCCCCGGCGAAAGAATCTCCACGCACAAATAAATCGGCAACTCTGGATACGGATCCTGAATCGCATCCCTTCGCTGCAACGCGAGATCAGGCACCAAAAACTTCCCCTCCCGCAGCCGAACAGTCTGCTCGGCCGTCGGCGCAAAGCCAGCCGCGCGCCGACGCAGCAGTTCGCCAAGCCACAACTGAATCGCCCCGTGATTGAATGTCCCCATAGCCTTCGGAACCATCACCCCATCCACATACTCACAATTCGGCTTGCCTCGATAAGCCAAATACTCCGCTTCTGAAACCAACGTCGTCTGCGTCGTCATTACCCAAGATTACCTCACTGGAACACCGAAAAAATCTAAACCATCGGAATCGAAATCTCCCCCGCCGTCAGTTCACCATTCGCCGGAACCTCCTTCGGCGATCCGTCCCTGTCGTAGCTCCACGCCTGCCGCGTCTCCGGGTCCATCACCCAAAAGCGTCCGCTGAACCGCCACATCGGGAACGAACCTACTTCCCCTCGCTCAGCCGAACCGTCCACTCGATTACGGCCTCAAACCCCACAGCACGCTGATCGAGCAACCTCCCAAGACGCCCCTGAACCGACCCGTGCTTGTACGTACCCCAAGCCTTGGGAACCATCACCCCATCCAAATACTTACAATTCGGCTTCCCCCGATAGGCCAAATACTACGCCTCAGTAGCCATCTTCTGAGATTACCTCACTAGAGCACCGAAAAAACCTCCGCCATCGGAATCGCAATCTCGCCCGCCGCCAGGTCCCCATCCGCCAAGACCTCTTTCGGAGGCTCGCCCTTAACCAACATATTTCCCGCTATTCCCCCATCACAGCCCGTTGTGGAAGTAAAAGCGCGACTTTCCCCACTCGGCTTCTAAGGGCGATTGATCAGGCTCGCGACGTAAGCCCCGCCAAAGCCGTTATCGATGTTCACCACGGTCACATTGCTCGCGCAACTCGTCAACATGCCGAGCATCGCCGCTAGGCCTTGAAACGCCGCCCCGTAACCAATGCTCGTCGGCACCGCGATCACAGGCACGCTCACCAAACCGCCGATCGCCGAAGGCAGAGCGCCTTCCATGCCGGCGCAGACGACCAGCACTTTGGCCTCCATTAACTTCTCCCGATTGCTCATCAACCGGTGAATTCCCGCCACTCCGACGTCGTGAATCGCGAACACCTCGTTGCCCATCACCTCGGCCGTCACGCGCGCCTCTTCGGCTACCGGAATATCGCTCGTCCCCGCGCATACGATGCCGATTTTCCCTCGGCCCCGCATGGTCTTATCCTTCCACACGCGGATGCAGCCAGAAAGCGGAAAGTGTTCCGCCTCGGGAATCGCCGCCAGCACCATCGCGGCACATTCTTTCGACGCGCGTGTCACCAGCAGATTGCTTGCGTTCTGCTGAAGCCGCAGGGCAATCTCCACGACATGTTCCGGCGCCTTACCCAATCCGAAGATCACCTCCGGCACCCCGTGCCGCAGCGCCCGGTGATGATCGACATTCGCAAAGCCGATATCTTCGAAGGGCATATGGCGCAACCGCCCCACCGCCGCGTCCACGTCCGTTTCGCCCGCGCGTACCCGCTCG
>JANODS010001201.1:0-1488 GCA_031412835.1 Acidobacteriota bacterium
CGCGCTGGCCGGCGGCAGCGTTGCCGGCGGCGTAGTAGATGCCGTAGCCGGAGCGGAGAACGGTCTTCGCCGAGAGCAGGTAAGCTAAGCCCAGGCGGGGCCCGAAGGCCTTGAAGTCAGTGTCCGCAAACGACGTGCGGCCGTTGCGGTTGGGCCCATCGCCCAGGAAGGCGAGAGCACCCAGGCGGTTGCCGGCACCGGGGTTGGGCAGCGTCGGATCGAAGCTCGAAAGGTTGTTGAGCTTTTCGTAACGGGGGACGAAGATGTCGTAGCGGAGGCCGTAGTTCAGGGTCAGCTTGCGGGTGACCTTCCAATCGTCCTGTGCGTAAAAACCCCAGTATTGATAGCGATTCCGGGGGAAATAGCCGAACACGCGGGTGGTGCCGCGGTTCACCGCGCCGAGCAGAAAACTGGCGATCGCGTTGCCGGAATTGGCGACGTTCGGCAGGCCGGTTTCGAGCGCGTTGAACTGGAACAAGCCCGGGGCTTGAAAGTTATCGATGCCGTTGGTTTCCATGAATCGGTAGTCGAAACCGAACTTCAAATTGTGTTTGCCGCGGATGAGCGACAGGCTTTCGTTGATCTGGAAGGCGTTGTTGGTTTGAAGGGTGCGGGCATTGCAGTTGGGGTCACCGAGGCGCGAATAGCCGGAGGAGACGAACTCGACGCAGGGAAAGCCGTTGTTGGCTCCGTCGTTGACCCCGCGCAGGCCGAGCTTTGTGGGCCAGTCTTGATTGAGCGTGAAGCTATCGATGGTGACCCGGTAGCGGGTGAAACCGAGGTTGAGATGGTTCAGGATGGTGGGAGAGAGGATGAGGTCGTGGGAGGTGCGGGCGATGGTGTTTTGGCTGCCGGTGGCGCGGCCGGGGGTGGTGGGTCCGGCGATGGTTTCGGCGTCCGACTGGAGTAAATAGTCCCGGTTGAAAAAGCCGTTGACCCGGTTACGGTCAGAGAACGCATGGTCGAGCTTCAGGTTGTACTGGTTCGAGTCAGCGGCGGCGCGGCCGACGGAGATGTAGTTATTGAACAGGCCGTTGTTGATGGGCGTTGGGATAAGCGGGAGGATGTTGCGGGCAACGGAGGAAATGCGGGCGGTGGGGATGCGATTGCCCGGGAAGGGCGCGCCAGTGGAACGGTCGTAGATCGGCGTCGTGAGACGGGAAAAATCGCCCTGCCGGAAGTCGGCGGGGATGAGGCTTTGCAGGGTATTGGGGGCTCCTTGGCGGAAGCGGAAGCCGGAGTAAACGAAGTGGAAGAACGTCTTGTTTTTGCCGTTGTACAGGCCGGGGATGAGCAGAGGTCCGCCGAGGGTGGCACCGAACTCGTTTTGGCGGTTGATGGGGCGGACACGTTGGAAGAAGCCTCGAGCGTCTAGCTTATCGTTGCGGAGGTAGTTGAAGAGGGCACCGTGGAAAGCGTTGGTGCCGGAGCGCGTCGTGAAGATCTGGATGCCGCCGCCGGTGCGGCCATACTCGGCGTTGAAGTTGG
>JANODS010001202.1:0-1733 GCA_031412835.1 Acidobacteriota bacterium
GCCGAGCCGTTGCTCCGCCGCACCCTCGATATCCAAGAGCGGACGTTAGGACCTAATCACGAAGATACGGCCAAATCGCTGAACGATCTCGCCATTCTCCTGGACCGAAAAGGGGAACTGCCGGAAGCGGTAGCCCTCTGCGAGCGTGCCCTGGCAATGTATAGCGCCACATTAGGGCCGCTGAGCCAGCAGGCCCGCTCCGCCGAGCAATTGCTCAACGATCTCCGCAAAAAGCGGAGCAACTAGCCTCCCCCCGCCACCGTCGGCCCGTGTGTTCTACAACACCGTTAGGCGCTTCTCAATCGCCGACAAGGACGGAGTGAAAAAGTAGCCGCCACCCGTCGGCAACACCCAGTCCGCTTTCGTCCGCAACTCCGTCCGGATCACCTTCGTCGGGTCCCCCGGATCCGGAATCGTCACTGTGAAAAACCGCTCGCGATCCTCCCCCGCGGCGCCATTCTGCCTCAAAATCGGGTCGTGCCCTGAGCCCGTATCTTTGAAATCCGGGTTATTCACCCAGTTCCGAATCACAAACTCGAACTGGTCTTGAATCGAGGTCTGGTAGGCCAGAAACTGAAGGCCGCGATCCGTGTCATCAAAAACCGGAGCGTCCGGCGTCGAAGTTCGAATACCCGCCCACCATCCGCATCGGCACCCTCGACATCTACACGTAATCTCCCGCGCGGCGACGTACAAACCGAGCGCCCCCCAACTTAACCATGGTCAGGCTCGAACCAAACACTGGCCTGTGGCGCGTGCCGAATAGGCTCCAGGCGCCCCCCCAAATCCCACCCAGCGAGCGCGAAAGCACTCAGAATCGTCTTTATACAAGTAAGACCAGCAACTCGCCGTTTTAGGCTCGCCCCGCGAAACTTTATTTCCGCTAACGGCTCACTGCGCCAAGTCCCGCAGCCGAATCGACGCCGCCACCGCCGCCAAAGGAGAAACCACCTCGTCCGCCGCATACGCGACGATCAAGTCGTATCTCTCGCCCACCGGGTCCCGGTGGACAACGATCCGCATCTCTTGTAAATCCAGCACCCAGTATTCAGCGATTCCCGCGCGGGCAAATAGTTCCATCCGGGCAGCGAGCAGCGAAGGACCTCAGTTTCTAATCAGTCGTCGCAGGATCAGACAAGTTTCTACTTCCTGCGCGCCGAAAGCGAGAATCGCCTCGCTCGCCGATCTGAGCATCGTGGCAATGAACTGCGTAGAACAGTTCCCAATGCGAAGCCAGATCACTTTCGGCGGTCCGCCCAAAAGCACACTGCGTTCGTGAAAGTCCGAGTCTTTGGAGACGATGACCAGATTCTCAGCCTGGGCGAACTCCCAAATGGATCGATCCACGGCCGAGCCCAGATCACATTCCGATACATGGAGTGAATTCGGAAATAAGTCAGCCAATTCGGTTACCAGCCTAGGCGGCAGGTTCTCATCGAAGAGCAGTCTCAAACGCTCAACAACTCCACGCGGCGCTCCCGGTCCGCGGCGAACGCCAAGCAGGCAAGAATATCCGCTTCCACCAAATAAGGAAATTCGCCCAAGACCTCGGCGTGCGACATTCCGCTCGCAAGGTATTCCAGCACGTCGTAAACCGTGATGCGCAGACCGCGAATGCAGGGCTTACCGCCGCGTTTCCCAGGCTCCTAGGTGATGATTCCGGCTTACTCCATGGTTCAACGATAGATGATTGGGGACGGCCTACGCAAGCCGCCGCGCTCGCTCGCGCAGGG
>JANODS010001203.1:0-3411 GCA_031412835.1 Acidobacteriota bacterium
CTTTTCGAGCGCCCATCCGTACTTATCGCCATAGAGTTTGATCGAGTCCGGCCACGACAGCACAGCATGAACCACCACCGCCGCCACCACCAGCCGGGGCCAAGGCAGCATCGCGAGAGCCAAGGCCAGGAAGGGAAGCCCCGGCAACAGAAACCGAGTTCCGATGTTCGAAAAGTAAGTCGCTGTGAAGACAACCCAAGCCAACAATAAACGCCGCCCCATCGCATTCCGCAGCGAAAGCAAAGCCAGCGGGGCCAGCAGAAACACCGGTCCCACTCGGCCAGCCAACTTCTCCCCGCGGTAGGTCACCTCCAACGGAATCGCCCACAGCGAAGGCAACCCATACCTCGCCATGCCCAGCTTGTACTCCTTCTCGAACCATTGATGCACGTACGGATTCGGAAACCACGCGTTGAACAGCGGAGCCACTGGATTGTTCCACCAGATCGCATTCCGAATCATCCACGGCGCAATCATCACCGCCGCGCAGGCGGCCACCACAAGGACCGGTCGCAGCTTCCGCTCCCGCCAAAATACCCAAACCAGCGCAAACGGCAGACTCAACGCCAACGTGTATTTCACCGCGTAACTGAATCCAGCCAACCCGCCAATAGCCAGCAACAGGTTTCCTTCGCGCGTCTCGTCCCACCGGTCGAGAAGTGCAAAAACGCCAAAAACAACGGAGGCCGCCGCCAAATCAATGTACGCGCTAACCCCATCGATCCCCGCCACCGGAGCCAGAAAAACAAGCAACGCCGCCGCCACCCCCGCGATCGGCATCCCCCGCCGCCGAGCCCAGTTCACCATCATCCAAGGCAGCAAGAAAAGGAACGTGCAATGAACCAGAGCGGCCGCCGAATGGCGTCCAATCGAGAATGCCGAAACGAACAGCATCTCGATCCCCTGGCTCAGCGCGGCGTACAGATTCGTATGCACGGGAACCATCCCATGCTCCCGGTAGTAGCGGGCCACCAAGCCGAGATGGTACGTGCTCCCGTCGGGGCTAACCTCTGGTGCCATCGCGTTCGAAACATACAGCAAACCAAAAAGGCCACCAACCACCCAGGCCCCGCGCACGAGCCACGGAGGCAGCGCCGGGAATCGTTCCGCCGACAACCGAAGCGCCCCCAATCGCCAAGCCGCCACCAACAGCACCGCCGGAAGGCTCAGAAACACCCCTCGATGATACAAGTGCAAAATGCCAAGGAAGAAGATCACGAGCGAGTACGCCGCGGCCCCCAGCAGAAACGAAAACGGAATCTCCTCTTCGCGCATCATGCGAATGCGCAGACGGCTCCAAAGGATCCGGCCCAGCGCATAAGCCCCGACAATCGTAACCAACCAGCCAAGCAAAATGTAAAGAACTTGGCCCATTACCGAACGAACCCCGCGCTTTCCAGAATCATGCCGAGACGAGCCTGATCCGCCTCGGCAATAAAAACTTTGTCGAGCTCCAACCGCACCACCGTCTCAACATTGGCCTTCAAAAGCCCCACCGGAACCGGCCAGCGAAGCTCATGCCGACCTGCCGGAAGATTCGCCGCCGTCGCGATCAGTTGCTCATTCACGAACACCCGCAGGGTCACCGGACCCGTCTGCTTCCATGTCGCCTCGGGCAACGCGAACGTCGCTTGAAACGCCCATCGAGCCGTCTCCATCACGACGAACTTTAGCGTCGGCTTCTGATTCGTCCAGCGCCACACCTCCTTGCCCGATCCCGGCAGAATGTCGGCAACAATATACTCCGGTGCGTTTCGATCCCCAAACGCCATGAAACTGCCAACCCCCACCGGTTCCGTCTCCGGCCGTCCCGTCCGCTGGTTCGGCATCGAGTACCACTGCGGAACCGGAGTGCAGTTACTCAATAACAGGACTGCGAAAAGCCCAGCTCTCATGCCACCTTGTCCTGCGAAGTGCAAACGTCCGCCAGCCGACACTCTCCGCACCGCGGCTTCCGCGCCACGCAAGTCTGCCGCCCAAAGTGGATCAGCTGATGAGAAAACTGGATCCACCGGCTCTGCGGAAGCAGTTTGATCAGGTCCCTTTCGATCTTCTCCGGCGTCACTTCCCGCGTCAAATCCAGCCGCTGCGAAATCCGCGAAACGTGCGTATCCACCACCACCCCGCTCGCGATCCCAAAGCAAGTCCCCAGCACCACATTCGCCGTCTTCCGCGCCGCCCCCGGCACCGTCAACAGATCTTCGATATTCCGCGGAACCTCCCCGCCATAAGCCATCAAAAGTCGCTGCGCCGCGCCGATTATGTTCTTCGCCTTGTTGTTGAAAAATCCCGTCGAATGAACCAGCGCCGCCACCTCCGCCACCGGCGCATGCGCCAAATCCGTCATCGTCGGATACTTGGCGAACAGCCCCGGCGTCACCATGTTCACCCGTTCATCGGTACACTGCGCCGACAAAATCGTGGCCACCAATAACTCCCACGGACTGCTATGGTGCAACGCGCAAGTCACGTTCGGATACAGCTCGTCGAGGGTGGCCAGTATTCCCAACTGCCGCGCCTTCTTCTTCGTCAATCCACCACCTCCACCCAATGGCGAACGCCCGTCATCAACTCCCCTGCGAGATTTACATGGTGGTAGCGCATATCCAACTCTCCATTCTCGCCCATGGCGAATGCCGCCGCCCGTGCAACTGCCCGAAACCTTGCGGCGAAGTTGAAGTCCATCACGATATCCTATCTAGGGTTGCTACCCCGATGGTCACTTTTTCTTCTCGCGCTCCTGCCGCACGCCCTCGCGCTGCCGGGCGTCTTCGTCTTTGACGACTACTCCCTCCTCGCCAACCCACCCGCCTGGACCGATCTCTGGCGTCTCGAACAGACCCGGCCGCTGACCTATCTCTCCTTCCTCCTCAATCAGTCCCTCGGCGGCTGGCACCTCTTCAATCTCGCCGCCCACGTCGCCTGCGTCTGGCTCCTCGACCGCATCGCCCACCGCACGCTCCCGGCCAATGTAGCCTGGGTCGCGCCCTTCCTCTTCGCCGTCCACCCCCTCCTCTCCGAACCCATCCAATACGTCTTCGCCCGCAGCTCCCTCCTCGCCACGCTCTTCTGCCTCGCCGCCCTCTACGCCTGGACTCGCGATCGACCCTGGCAAGCCGTCGCCTGGTTCGTCCCCGCCCTCCTCGCCAAAGAAGAATGCGTCGCCTTCCCCCTGGCTCTTGTCCTCTTCCGCCCCGCCTGGGGCCCCATTGCGGCCATGCTAACCCTCAGCGTCGCCGCCGGCTTGCGCGTCCTCTACGCCACCAAAGTCGTCGCCGGTGCCGGCTCCGGCTTCGCCGCCGGCGTCTCCCCCGGCGACTACTGTCTCGCCCAAGGCACCGTCATCTGGTCCTACCTCCTCCGCTGCCTCGTCCCCTTTGGCCTAACCCTCGACCCCGCCCCCCCCGCCGA
>JANODS010001204.1:0-2241 GCA_031412835.1 Acidobacteriota bacterium
GCTTCTCGCCTCGTGCGACTCTGCGGAGTCGCGAGCCGACCGGGTCGGCCCACACAAAGATCTCAAGCCCTAGTAAACCAGCGGACGCGGCCCCGGTTTATCTGAAATCGCAAAGTCGGCTTTCGCTTCCCCTGAGGACGAGATGTCCTCGGCGCCAGTCGCCTCCAGCACCTCTTTTGCCCTGGCAGACCAGTTACGATCATCGCAATGAATCGAAACGAGGATGCCTCCGTTCTTGATACGGCCCTCGTAACGCTGCGCTTCATATTCCGGTATGCCCGCACCAACCAAACCCCCGGCTACCCCACCGAGCGCCGCACCGGCACCGGCACCGGCCAATGCCGCCATAATTGGACCCGCAGCAATGAAAGGACCTACACCCGGGATCGCCAGCGAGCCGATACCGACCAACCAACCAAGCACACCTCCCGCGAGCACGCCTGTCGTTCCGCCTACTACAGCGCCTTCCGGAGCCTTGCTTGCCGCTTCGACGCCCATATCCTTATTACCCATTGTCTCGGGTAATAGCACTGAGATATCTTCTGCCCGAAAGCCGTGCGCACGGAAATGCCCGATCGACTCCTCGACCTGGACGCGATTCCTATAAATCCCATATACGGAAATGTTCTTACTCATAGTAGGTTCTCCTCACAATCTGCCTTGTTTGAGATCGAAGCGCCTATTTCGCTGGCGCTATCTCTAGGTGGCTCGTCACTTTGGCATCGCCAGCTAACTTCTTGGCGATGGTCTCGATGGCCTCCTTCTCTTCCGCGTTTTTCACCGGGCCGCGGAGATGGGCGACTCCATCACGGGTCACGATCTTCACGTTCTTTGCATAGGTCGAAAACGTGTCCGTTTTGGTCACTTCGCGGCGGATCTTCCTAGCCAAATCGAGATCTGCTTTGGAATTTGACTGCTTCTCCGGGGTCATCGCATGTTCGGTGTTGTCCCGCTTATTTGTCTTCGAATTGTCCGGCGCTTGAGCAAACGCCGTCACTCCGACTAAAAAACCTGCTGCCAGGAATAGCTTCTTCATGTTTTTTCGATCCTCTCATTCGGGCTCATCGCCCTTACATGAACTGATTGCAATTTCATCGCCAACGGCTAAACGCCGCTCTGAGACCCGGTTTTACAGCCCGTTAAGAGATAATCATTCCCCCGGCACACCTTTCCACCCACTATGCGGTTACTTTACTCCTACTTCGATGTCGGCCAGCGAACGACGGCGCTGACTCCAGTGGGGCCACCGGAGTTTTCCAATACCACCGTTCCGTTGATCGACGCAAGCAGTGACCGGGCTATCGAGAGGCCCAAACCGGGTCCGGGATATTCGTTTGGTCCATGGAGACGAGCGAGGGGGGAAAATACAGACTCCCGGTACTTCTCCTCAACACCGATGCCGTTGTCGGTGATCCGCACGGTGATGCCCTCTCGTTCCACTTCGGTCACCTCCACGTTTATGAATGGGGCGGTACCCGCTAGTTGGAACTTCAGGGCGTTGTGGAGCAATTTTCCAAGGGCTTTCGCCAGTTGCGCAGGGGCGTAGACGGCTGGGCAATCGTCGAATTGAATGGTGCCGTTTTGTGATTTCCGAAACGGTTCCACGCTTTGGCATGCCGCGTGGATGATCGTGGAAAGGCGCATCACTTTTTCTGACTCGGCACCTTCGTGGGTGGCCCAATTGTAGTCGACGGCGCTAGAGATCAATTCGTCTTGGCGGCGGACGGCGGAGGTGAGATCGGCAAGGAGAGCGAGCGCTTCTGCAGGGAGGGGAGGATTTTGCCGTTGCATTCGCTGCGCACTAAACATGATGACGCGTAGGGAGTGGCGTAGATCATGGGCGAACTTATCAATCGGCAAGGCAGATGAGAGATTATTCTCCATCGGTGGCCTCTTCGGTGGTGAGCCGGTATTGCCTCAGTTTGGCGTGAAGAGTCTTTGTTGAAATCCCGAGCATCGCTGCCGCGCGGGTCTTATTATTGGCGGAATGATGCAGAGTCGCTTCGATCAGTTGTTGCTCTGCTTCCTCAATCGTCGTTCCGACATAAAACGCCAAGCCGCTTCTGATTTCTTCGGAATTTATCGCGAGGCTGTCTGGCAGATTCCGGAAGCTGGAAGAGAGATGGCGGCTTTCCAAGTATCCTTCCCCTGCTACGATGACGGCTCGTTCCACGACGTTGCGCAGTTCGCGAACGTTGCCTTCCCACTTTTCATGGATGAGCGGATCGAGGAAGGCAGGGG
>JANODS010001205.1:0-6293 GCA_031412835.1 Acidobacteriota bacterium
CAACAAATATCACCGGATGGCCTTCAGCCAAAGCCTCCTGTCGAGCACGAAAACCCGCGGCTGCGGCCGCCCGAGCGAACTCGTCGCTAAAAATATCAAGCGGTGCCATTCCCTCTAGTATCGCTCGATTCCAGACGCCGAACAGCCACGGAATCCTCCCCAAAAACCATCCGAGTTCCACGTCGCCGCCCTCAAAGAACTGCCCCCCGTCGAAATCCTCTACTCCTACGTCCAGCCCAGCCCCGTCCTCATCCAAGCCCTCCTAACCGCCGGCGTCAAAGGCATCGTCATGGCCGGCAGCGGTGCCGGCCTCATCTCCAACGTCGAAAAGGAAGCCCTCGCCCAAGCCAAAGGAACCATCATCATCCGCTCCAACCGCACCGGCACCGGCCGCGTCCCGCCCCGCGAAGACGACGCAACCCTCGGCACGATCGCGGCCGACAACCTCAACCCCCAAAAGGCCCGCATCCTTCTCATGCTCGCCCTCACCAAAACCGCCGACCCCACCGAAATCCGCCGCATCTTCGAGCAATACTAACTCCCCCCTTATTTTCGTCCGCCACCACAAACTCACCACCGATACCGGAAACCGCCCCGACCGTACCCCACTAATGCAAAATGATCGCCCTGAGGAGTATCCCCAGGGCGATCATTCACACTCGCGAAACCACCCTTCGCAAGCTGACCAGGTTTACGGGTTGGATTTGGCTCCTCTTACCCAGCCAAACCTTGCCCGCCCCTTGGCCTTCTATTAAAACAGCAGACGTCCTCCTACTTGAAACTGTCGGCCACCCACGCCATTGAATGTTCGAACCGCCGTTCCGAAGTTAGGCGACCCGAATGTCGACTGGGGTGCCAAGAAGTTTGTTGTGTTAGTTGCGTTATAGACTTCACCGCGCAATTCCAGTTTGAAGTTTTCCCCGACTGAAAAGTTGCGAAACAACGACGCATCATAACTAAACAGATCCGGTCCGCGGAAACTGTTCCGGCCAAGCGCTCCAAATGTTCCTGCCGGCGCGACAGAAAATAGAGAAGGCGCGAAGTTGGCCTGCCCGTCAATGGAACCGCTATTGGCAAATACAGCCGGTTGCGAGCTGAGACCAGGGCAATTACACGCCAACGTATTCGTGGTTACGTTATACGGTGTACCCGTGGCCCAATTCAGAATGCCGTTCAGCTCCCAATTTCCCAGAATCCAACCAACGGCTCCGGGCCCTTGAAACTTGGAACCTTTGCCGAATGGTAAGCGCCAGTTGTGACTTATCGCCAGAACATGACGCCGATCCCAGTCCGCCGGCCCATAGTTTGACCGAGTCGAAAATGGGTTGGCCTGCTCAAAACCATAATCCAACGCTTTAGCAAACGTGTAGGCCCCCGCGATTGCCAAACCAGAAACAAAGCGCTTCGTTAGATTCACCTGTCCCGAGTTGTAATTGCTATTCAAGCCCGTACCCCGAAATTCCGATTGCGCGGTCCGGCCAAACGCCGAATACGGCAATCCACTCGCTCCACTACCGGGTAGACCGACATTCAAGGCGCGGCTGAACGGCATCTGCCGCCCGACATTCCCGACATACCCAACGTCAAGAAGGAAACCATTGCCCAAATCCGCCTGAACCATCGCGTTGTAAGACTGAACATACGGAGTCTGAGAGTCTCGTGAACCACTAAAGTAGGGCAGGTTCGGTGCTACAGTCGATCCAGCTACCCCAGCAGGAATCGTCGGAACCGCAAAGGGGACTGACCCAAATCCGCCCGCCATTCCTACTTGTACGCCACGTACGGCCTGGTTCAAAGCGCTCTGCGTGATCGGCACAGGGAAGTAGTGAATCCCATAACCTGCTCGCACGGCAATACGCGATACAGGATTAATGACAATCCCGATCCTCGGCGCAATGTTGTTCCGATCAAAGCTTACATTGCCATACTCGTCGAAACCCGAACCACCCAGACTATTCAACTGGTTGGTCGCGGGATCAAAGTTAAACGCCCCACCCGCCCGACGAGTGCGGAGCGGAGAGAAGACGTCATAACGCACACCTAACTCAAGCTGCACTACCCGCCACAGATTGATCGTGTCCGTAATATACCCGGATCCATACGCCTGTTCGTAATTCGGCGTTTCTAGAAAACTGGCGACACCCGTCACCGTCGGCGCTCCCAATAAGAAGGAGGCAAATGCATTCGCACCCGATTGATCCAACACGTTAATCGCTGTCGGAGAGGAAGTGCCGCCTGGCCCGAAATTGAAGGTGCCGCGTGGAGAAAAAGGCCCGGCATCAAATCCCGCCGTCCGGAAAGCAACCAATTGCGCTCCAAATTTCAGATGATGCATACCGTTGTGCCAGTTCCAGTTCGTTGCAAAGTCAAACGTATTGTTTACCTGCTTGGAAGGGTAATTCCCAGGTAGCCCGAAGGACCCGAATCCGCTAATGTTGATTTGCGGAATTCCACCCGTAAACCCTAGCGCGGCAAGATTCTGATTTAGCGCCGAAGCGTTCCCGCCGGCCTGTAGCAAATTCCGATATCGGGAAAAACCAACGCGGAACTCCCCCGCCATCGTGTCAGAGAAACTCTGCGTCAAACTGGCAACCGCATTGTGATTTCGCAAATCGCTCCGCGCGGCATCGCCCAAAACCCCTAGCAAAGATCCCCGATCTACGCTGCCTTGGGTAAATCCATAACGGAAGAATCCAGTCGAACGCTCTGAAAACCGATGGTCTATCTTCCCATCAAATCGGTGATTATCTTGAAGCAACTTCGCGCCGCCCACAAGATTATTTGCTTGCCCCGGTTGGTTGGGAAGTGGTAACGCGGCCAAAATAGCTTGGCTTGTTGCATTCAGCGCAGTCACCGGAATCCTCGCACCCGGAAAGGGCATCCGTCCAAAGCCCATCGAGTTACCGCTAGCGGGATTAAACACACCGCCGTTGGATAAGGAACTGAAGTTGCCAGCACGGAAATCGACCGAGGGTACAGAGAGCAACTGTAGAGTTTCACCCCGCCGAATCAATCCCTCATACGATCCGAAAACGAACGTCTTGTTGGCGATGATGGGTCCTCCAATCGAACCCCCGAACTGGTTTCGATTGAATCCCGGTGTACTCGCCGAACTATTAAGCGGATTTCGCGTCACAAAATAGCGGTTCGTGTTCAGTCCGAAAAGGCTTCCGTGAACCCCATTCGTTCCCGGCCGGGTGACTGTATTCGTCCAGCTCCCCGCCGCATATCCGTATTCAGCGTTGTAATTGCTCGTCCGGACGTTCATTTGTTGAATCGATTCGTTCGGCGCGATCCGCGACGGTTGTCCAGAAAACGGCTCCACTTGATAAGACCCGTCTTGGAAATACCCGTTAGCGCTCGCTGGCAATCCGTTCACATGAAAAATGCGCCGCGCCTGCGGATCCTGTACTCTATCCTCCGAAATTTCCGGAGGCGTCACGCCCGGCATTAGTCCAATCAATTGCTGATACTGCCGATCAAGCAGTGGCAACGATCTTACCGTGTTCGTATCGTAAGCACGCGCCACCTGAGCGGAATCCAGTTGCACCGTCGGTGCCGAGGCCGCAATTACGATCTCTCCTTTTACCTCGGGTTCCATCTGCGAATCCCCGAATGTCAGACTAAAGGTATTCGCGGATCCCGGTTCAATCACAACTCGCTTTGAACTCTGTAAACGTTTTCCGCGGGAAACGAGCACTACCGTGTACTCCCCCGGTGGCAACGAGTCCACCACAAACTTACCGTCCGCACTTGTGCTAATCGACTTCGCTTGCGCTCCGCCCTGCTCCAGCACAATTGTCGCCTCGGGCAAAGGTTTACCGTCGCTGCCCAGGATCTGTCCACTCATCGAGCCACCGGCTGTCCCTTGTGACCACAAGGATATCCCGGCAGCTATTAATGCCGTACAACAAACCAAAAACCTCTTCATGACTAACCTCCAAATTATTGAATTCGACTATTGAATCTTCGGCGAAGCAAGCATGTCACTCACCCTCTCCGCCGTTACAATCATTCTCTTCTTCGCCCGGCCTACCGTATGAAACGGATAGCAAGTGACGAATGTAATCACATCCCGTTTTACCGGGGCCAGTAACCTTCTTTCATCCGGTGTTACGATATGAATCCCCGAAACGCGAAACTCCCCTTGTCGCTCCCCGTGTTCCACTCCAATCCGGTCTCCAATCGCGATGTCTTTCAGAAATCGGAAGTGAGTATCCCGGTGGCCCGCGACCACCGTATTTCCTCCGCTTCCTAATGGCGCGCTTTCCCGCAACCAAACCGGACCCCGCTTGAGATTACTCGGCTCCCTTCCGTCCAAAACGAAAACCTCGCGCTGGAGTCTTTTAAACTCCAGGCGTGCAATCAATCCTGTGGGATTCTCCTTTCGAGCATCGACAACCGATATCGATTTTGGTGCGGCCCATTCATTCTGAATTTCCTGTTGACCGATTTCGGCTGAGGCCACGATGCCAAAGCCCCACAACACCAGACTTGCCCCCACCGCAAGAAAAAGAAACGCTACACTTTTTCTCATTTCGCAATCTCAGTGATACAAATTTTCCTAGCTGCGGAGCCGTCCAACCGGAAACATTATGAATCCGAGAAAAGCCAAAAGTATCCCAGCCAGTACATACTCACTCCAAAACGTCGCCGTCTCCGGCATCGGGGGAGTTTGTGCTCCGAATTGTCCTTTCCCGCTTTGGCTGTCGCCGCTCACGGCGCTGGATTGCTCCGGCTGGGCGGGCGTCGTCGGTTGTTGTGCCTGCGGCGCCACGGCCGGGGACTGAGGGCTTGCCGCCGGCTCCGATGCCGGACGATCCACGGGCGCCGTTCCTGTAGAGCTCTCCGGAGCCGCCGCCTTTGCCGACGTCTCAGGTTGTGCTGTCGTGGGCTCGGGTGCCGTGGGCTGGGATGGTGCCGGCGCTGCCGACGCCACCGGTTCCGGGGGTGCCGATGGTGCCGCCGTCGGGTTGCTCGTCGCGGTCAGCGTAAAAGTCTCGCTCCGCTGCGCAACTTGGTCTCGCACCTCCACCGGAAGCTCATATCCATACGTCTTCCCACCAACCCACACCTGCTTCAAATAATACTGCCCTCCCCGCTGCTCCAACACAACCGACGATTCGCGCGTATTGTTGTTATCGAGTGCGGCAAACGTCGTTATTGCAGCCTCCATCTTTGTCCCATTGTTGGAACTGAATTCGAGCAGCCTCGGATTGCTAGCCGTCGGAAGCTGCCGAATTGTGTACTTGCCGGGGGCCAACGAGTGGCTTCCCACCCAGGTCGTATGAGGTAATGTCACTTCCAAACGGTCGTTCACCGGACCCTGCCCCGCCGCTGGTAACGAAACCGCTAGCCACAATATCAAATACACCGGAATCGTAGACGAAACTCTTCGCATAATTTAAACTCCTTTATCGTTCAACACGTGGATTTCCTCCTACGCTTACAGACCCTCCAGCAAGTGTGGGGCCATTCCGGCGTTACCCCCGGAATGGCGCATTTTTCGACTTCTAGAATTTTCTCTGAAACATCCATACCCCTTTTCGCCTCCCTCTCAATGAAGGCCCCCCTACAAACTCACACTTCCGGGGTCACCCAAATAAGGAGAATTCGCGTGAAACTCGCATCAATAGTGCTCGTTTTAATTGCCGCATGCGGCGTCGCCTCCTCTCAAAGCGATAAGGGAAGAATCCGCCTCGAACGCCTCATCCGGCACGAATTGGTCATGCTGCCTTACTATGGAGTTTTTGACCGTCTCTCGTTCTCTGTCGACGGTTCCACCGTCAGGCTCCTGGGCGACGTCACACGCCCGACTCTTAAATCCTCGGCCGAAAATGTACTGAAAGACATCGAAGGAATCGACAAGATCATCAATGAAATCAACGTGTTGCCCCTTTCTCCCATGGATGACCAACTGCGGCTAGCGCTCTATCGGGCCATCTATGGCCACAACGCGCTCAACCGCTACGCCCTCCAAGCCGTCCCCTCGATCCACATCATCGTCGATAAAGGAAACGTCATACTGGACGGCGTTGTGGCAAATTCCGGCGACAGCAACATCGCCAATCTCCAGGCAAACAGCGTTTCCGGAGTCTTCTCCGTGAAAAACAATTTGCGCGTCGAAGGGCAGGAAAATGCAGCCACTGAAGCAAAACCGTCCAAATGACCATCATATTGACGATGGGTCGTCAGCTCCGTCGATCCTTCGTGTAGTTCTCAGGCCGTGCCATATTTGCCCCGCCAACAACCGAAAGGCCGGTCAATCGATCCCGTCTCCTCTCCGTTACTCC
>JANODS010001206.1:0-4734 GCA_031412835.1 Acidobacteriota bacterium
TCGACGGCACCGGACCTGTGTTCGCCGGCAGCGTCTTCCCGTTCTGCTTCATCACCATCGCCTGCGGGGCCGTCAGTGGGTTCCATTCGCTGATCAGCTCCGGCACCACCCCCAAAATGCTCGCCAAGGAAACGCACATCCTACCCGTCGGCTACGGCAGCATGCTTCTCGAAGGCTTCGTCGCCATCATGGCCATGATCGCCGCCTGCGTCCTCGATCCCGGCATCTACTTCGCCGTCAACTCCCCCGCCGGTGTCGTCGGTGCCACCGCGGAAAAAGCCGTCGCGACTATCACCGCCTGGGGCTTCCCCGTAACGGTCGAAACCATGGCCCAGCTCGCCAAGTCAGTGGGCGAAGACAGCCTTTTTTACCGCACTGGCGGTGCCCCATCGCTGGCCCTCGGCATGGCTCATATCTTCTCGAAGGGAGGCGGAGGCGAAGCGCTCCTCGGCTTCTGGTACCACTTCGCCATCATGTTCGAAGCTCTGTTTATTCTCACCGTAATCGACGCCGGCACCCGCGTCGGCCGCTTCATGCTGCAGGATCTCCTTGGTCAGATCTACGCCCCCCTTGGCCGCACCAGTTGGATGCCCAGCGTCATCGGCTCCAGCGCCGCCGTCGTCATCGGCTGGGGCTATTTCCTTATCCAGGGCGTCCGCGACCCCCTCGGAGGCATCAACTCCCTCTGGCCGCTCTTCGGCATCGCCAATCAGCTCCTAGCCATCATCGCGCTCTGCGTCTGCACCACGGTCCTCGTAAAAATGCACGGAGCCCGCCGGATGTGGATCACGCTCCTCCCCATGACGTGGCTCATCACCGTCACCTTCACCGCCGCGATCGAAAAAATATTCTCCGCCTCCCCCCGCATCGGCTTCCTCGCCGCCGCCAAATCCGCGACGAATCCCACGATCGTCTTCAATAACCAACTGGACGCCGTTCTCTGCGGCGTCTTCCTCGTCCTCGTCTCGACCATCCTCGTCGACTCCGCCCGCCAATGGATCGGTATCCTTCGCGGCACCCAAACCGCCAGAAGTACAGAAACGCCGTTCGTCCCGTCCAAACTTCTTGCGGAGGAGATCTAAATGCTCCGCCGCCTCTGGCTCAATCTCCGAGCCATCGTCCGCGAACTGTCGGATGAAAACGCCTATGCCCGCCATTTGGCGCACCACGGCTGCATCCATTCCGCCGAGGAGTATCGGCGCTTCCAAACCGAACATTTCGGCCGGAAGTATAAACGAGCGCGATGTTGTTAGGAAGAAATGGCCCGTCGGGGGAACCAACGGGCCCTACTTGCGGGGCCGGTTTGTGGGGAATGAAAAGTGCGGATTTATGCGGCCAGCGGAACCCAACAATAGCCATGACGGAGGACGGTCTGAATCTCACCGCCCAAGTTAAAAAGCCTGACTTTGCGCCGCAGGCGTTGCACATGAACATCCAGGGTACGTGTGCGGACGCCGCCCGTATAGCCCCAAATCGTCTGCAATAGGAAGTCCCGCGACAAGCAGTTCCCGGTATGTTGGCGCAATACTACCAGCAATTCCGACTCTTTTCTAGTCAAATGAAAGGAACCTCGCGTTTCGGGCAACGTGGCTGTTAAAGTTTCCATGTCAATCTCCTCTACCCTTGTAACGGAACGGGGAGGAGATCGGTTTCATTTTTCTAGGCGGCTTGAATTTGCACCAGCGCTACGATCTTCTTGCTCACCATCGGCATCACCTGTCCATCCGCCTCCAAGTAGGCCCACTGGAAGTCGTGCTCGTTGATCAAGCAGTCGGCATTCAAAAACATCTTCCGGAACGTTTGGCCCGCCTGCTCCGCCGTCAACCCCGAGCAAACCGTGGCCACCGAACGCGCGGCGTGCCCCACGCAAGACCGACATGTAATTCCATCACGCCAGCACTGCTCTTGGTAAGAAAGTTGCATTCGGTCCAGGCTCCAGAAGATATCCCTGAGGGGATGTACCTTTGTAACGGAATTATCCGATCCCCGCTAGTGTCCAAGGGTGGTCTTCTCATACATTTCTTGCGGGGGCGCATCCCCCCGTTTGCGTCGGCTAAACTGGAGTACGTGCGTACCTGGATCCTCCTTTGTCTACCCCTTGTGGTCGCTGCCCAAACGGTTCAATACCAAGAGTTGGCTGCGACGGCAGGACTACTAGTACTCCGCTATCCCGCCCCCATCGCCTTCTCCGCCCTCGCGTCGAAACAAATCGCCCCCGTTCGCATCCGCACCTCACCCGACGCCGAAACCTGGTCAAACTGGCGGTCCCTCACCCCGGACTCTGAAAACCCCACGGCATCTTCCCTCCTCTGGTTCGGCCCCGGCCAGCGCTGGATCGAACTCGAATCCCTCTCCGGCGAGCCTTATCCTCTCCAACTCGCCGTCATCGACCCCGGCGTCTCGTTGCCCAAAATCACCGGCCGAAAAGCCGACGACACCCGACCCCGCGTCGTCTCCCGCATCGAGTGGGGCTGCCCCGACGGCGACAAGCAACGCGGCAATAGCCCCTCCTACGCCCCCGTCACCCACCTCATCGTCCATCACACCGCCGATGGCCCCATCAGTGACTACCCCGCCTGGATCCGCGCCATCTGGGCCTTCCACGTCAATTCCAACGGCTGGGCAGACATCGGCTATAACTTCCTCGTCGCCCCGGACGGGACTATCTTTGAAGGCCGCGCCGGCGGCGACAACGTCATCGGGGCCCATTTCTCCTGCCAGAACGCCGGCACCCTCGGCGTCTCCCTCCTGGGCAATTTCATGCGCCAGCAGACGACGCCGGAAGCCTTCTACTCGCTCGAACAGGTCCTCCGATGGCAAGCCGCCCGCATCGGCCTCAACCCCCTCGGTGAAGGCCTCCACGCCGGTTCCCGGCTCACCATGCCCCGCATCTCCAGCCATCGCGACGGCAACCCCTCCCCCACCACCTGCACCCGCACCGACTGCCCCGGCGACGTCCTCTACTCCCAACTCCCCCTCCTCCGCTGGAACGTCGCCGACTGGCAGTCGACCGGACTCTGGCACAAAACCACCCGCCGTTCCCTCTCCGCCCCCGAGGCCTTCTGGTTCGGCAACGAGGCCTCTGGCAACTACGACACCCCCGGTCAGCCCGCCACCGGAGAACTCGTCTCCCCGGAATTCGAACTCCGCGCCGACGCCGTCCTCCGCTTCGCCACCTGGCACGAAACCGAAAATCCCACCACCGACTGGGATCAAAAATGGATCGAATACCGCCTCGACGGCGGGGAATGGCGCCCCTTGCGCCAACTCGACGGCATCTACCGCCAGTGGATCCGTCAGGAGGTTCGCCTTCCCTACCGCGGCCGCCTCCAACTCCGCTTCCGCTTCGATACCCGCGACGCCGCCTTCAACGCCTTTGAAGGCTGGTACCTCGACGACATCCACGTGACTCCTAACTAAACTTGCGAAAAAACGCCCAGCTCTTCTCCGCACAAACCGCCCACCGGAAGTGCTCCCGAGCCCGCGCTAAACCCGCCGCGCCAATCGTCGTCCGCAATTCCGCCGAATCCAGCAACCGCCCCAACCCCGCCGTAATCTCCGCCACGCTCCGCGGGTCTACGTGCAACGCCCCGTCCCCGGTAACCTCTGGCAAACACGACGTGTTCGACGTCAGTACCGGCACCCCGCAAGCCATCGCCTGCGCCACCGGAAACCCAAAGCCTTCGTACAGAGAAGGATAGGCAAACACCGTCGCCGCCTTCGTCAACCCCGGCAGGTCGCGCTCGGCGACGTATCCCAGGTACCGAACCCCCGCCACGCCAGATTGAATCCGCTGCGCCGTCGCCCCCGCCGCCCAGCCCATCGGCCCCGCCAGCACGAGCTCAAAATCGTCCCGGCCCAGCGCCTCCCAGGCGTCGAGAAGCGCGTCCAGGTTCTTCCGGGGCTCCACAGTCCCCAGGTTCAGCACGAAAGGCTTCACGAGGCCCAACCGCTCCCGCACGGCCTGCCCCTCGCCAACGGTGACCTCGAAGAACCCCTCCGCCACGCCGGAGTGAATCGTCGACACCTTTTCCGGTGCCAAGCCCAACAGCCGAATCGCATCTAACCGCGTATTTTCGCTCACCGCGATCAATCCGTCCGCTTTAGCCGCGATTTGCGCCGCGAACCGCCGATCAGCTTCGACATTGCCCGCCGTGTGCAACTCAGGCATCAGCCAGCAGGTCATATCGTGCAGCGTCGTTGTAAGCGCCATGCCCGGAACCGGATGGTGGACTTGATTGGTGGCGTGGAAGACGTCCGCCCGCCGATTAGCGAGCCGCATCAGCCACCCCGGCCCGTAGTTGGACCCCAGCAGGAAGGCGATCCGAGGAACGGTCTCCCAAGCCGCGAGAGTGGACTGTTCGTGGTTCAAATCACCGATCTGATCGAGGAAGGGAAACGGAGAAACCCGGTCGCCAGCACCCGCCTGCCGCAGAGCCACAATCCAGTGATAGAGATAATTTTTTACCCCCGCGCTACGCAACAGCAGCGGCGAGGCATCAACCGCAAGATGCATGGCGTTCTATCATGCTACCCCGCCACCATAACCCCTGTAACCCACAAAAAGAATCGGGGGTACACTTTACGTATACCCCAATTCAAAACAGAACCTTGGCCCTGGGGATGTGCTTTATGGCATGGATTAATCCAGAAGCATCAGTCAGAGAATAACACAAGATGCCCAATGACCGACTCGGGTCACCACCGATACCTTACCTTGGACCAGGTCGCTCC
>JANODS010001207.1:0-3963 GCA_031412835.1 Acidobacteriota bacterium
TCCCAAATGCCCATCTTGGCCTTATCCAAAGGGAGATACTCGGCTAACTTCCCCGCCGCAAACTCATAAGTCTGCAACGCATGGTTCTGCCGGTAGAATTCCTTCACCACCGGCGGCGTCGAGTCATCATAAACCCGAAACTCTTCCTTCTTCCGGTCGGCCCGATACCGGCCCTTCACATGGTCGTCCCACTGTTCCAACGAATCCAGCGGACCATTTTGCAGCACGTGCATTAGAACCTCCAACGCCACAGATTAGCGCCGACCGTATAGCCGGCTCCGACAGCGGCGAACACAACCAGATCTCCATCTTTCAGTTTACCCTGGGTCACCGCGTCCCGCGTCGCCAGCGGAATCGTCGCCGCCGTCGTGTTCCCATACTCGTGAATATTGATTAACACCTTCTCCAGCGGAATGCCTAACCGCTCGGCCACCGCCAGAATAATCCGTCGATTGGCCTGATGCGGCACAAACAGATCGATATCCTCCACCGAAAGCCCGTTTCGTTCCAGCAACAACCGCGAGGTCTCCGCCATCTTCGAAACCGCGTACTTGAAAACGTGGTTTCCTTCCTGATGCACGCAATGCAACTTCTGGTCCACCGTCTCGTGCGACGCGGGCAATCGACTCCCTCCCGCCGGCATTTTCAGCGCATCGCCGCCACTGCCATCAATTTCGTTCAGGTAGTCGATGAAGCCCTCTTGGCCATCCTCAGCCGTTTCCACCAGAAACGCCCCCGCGCCATCCCCGAACAGGATGCAAGTCGACCGGTCTTCGTAATTCAAAATCCGGGACATCGTATCCGCCCCGATCACGAGCACCTTCTTCGGCTCTCCGCTCGCCACCAAATGGGCCGCCATCGTCAGTCCGTAAACGAACCCGGAACATGCCGCCACCAAATCGAACCCAAAAGCGCCCTTGGCTCCAATCCGATCCTGCACCAGGCAAGCCGTCGAAGGGAACATCATGTCCGGCGTCACCGTGCAAACGATGATCGCGTGCAGGTCCGTCGCTGGAATCCCGCGCGCCTCTAATGCGAGCTTTGCCGCCTCCACAGCCATATCCGACGTGGCCATCTCCGGCGGCGCAATGTGCCGCTGCCGGATGCCCGTGCGGTCAACGATCCACTGGTCGGACGTTTCGACAATTTTTTCGAGATCTTGATTCGTTAAGACTTGTGAGGGAGTAAAGCAGCCGAGAGCAGTGATTTTGGCTTTACCCGTGAACGATTTTCCCAATGGACCCCCGTGGCGACGTGGAACGCGGCAAGAAAGACTATCCGCTATGTTACCTTCTGATATTAATGCAAGTCGAGAGCGCGCTCCTGTTTGAAAGTTTGGAGGAAATCTGCTCCCGGGTGTTTCGGACCATCCGACCGCGGACCCCGGTGCCGCCCGTGAAGGTCGTCTTCAAGAAATTCGCCAACGCCAACAGCCAAATCCGCATTCACGCCGGCGTCATCGAACTGAAAATTACCGATCTCCTCGCCGAAGCCCCGTCCCCGATTTTCGAAGCCCTCGCTTACATCCTCATCTGCAAGCTCTTCCGCAAGCCCATCCCCGCCGTCTACAACGACCGCTATCGGCTCTACCTCAACCGCCAAGAAGTGCGCGAAGAGATCACCGAAATCCGCGTCGCCCGTGGCCGCAAACTCATCGATCCCCCCGCCGGCAGCGTCTACGATCTCGCCGACCTCTTCGCCGCCATGAACGCCCAGTTCTTCGGAGGCAAAATGGCTCAACCCACCCTGGGCTGGAGCCGACAAGCCTCCCGCAGCATCCTCGGCCACTGCGACTCGGCTCACAACACGATCGTCCTCTCGAAAATTCTCGACCAGCCCCAAGTACCCCGATTCGTTGCCGAATACGTCATGTACCACGAGATGCTCCATCTGGTGCACCCCGTGGAATCGCACGGGGCCAAGCGCGCCATCCACCCGCCGGTCTTTCGGGCCGCGGAAAAGAAATTCCCGCAAATCAAGGAAGCTAAGGCGGTCATCCGACAACTATGTTCCCGATTGTGGCCGCGCTCGCGGTTGTTCTAGCCGATCCGGCGCAGTTCGAAGCCGTCCTGCAAAAGTACGTCCTCGCGGATGGGAAGGTCCGTTACGGAGCCCTGAAAGCCGACCTCGCACCTCTAACGGCCTACGTCGAAGCCGTTGGTGCCACCAACCCGGACGCCCTCCCCACCCCTCAAGCCAAGCTTGCCTTCTGGCTCAACACCTACAACGCTCTCGTGCTCCACTCGATGGCCGCCGAATATCCCGATTCCAAGGGCCGGCTCGGAGGCCTCCTCGGCCGCGCCAACTATTTCTACCGCCGGAAGTTTCGTGCCGGTGGCCAAATGCGCTCCCTCGCCGACATTGAAAACAACTTAATCCGCAAATTCGGTGAACCCCGCATCCACTTCGCCATCGTCTGCGCCTCGGTTGGCTGCCCCTGGCTAGCCCGCCGCGCCTACACGGCGGAAAACCTGGAATCGCTGCTTGAGGAACGGACCAAGCTCTACTTCAGCCAAGCTCGCAGTTTCCGCCTCGAAGATCCCGCGATCGTCCGCCTGACCGCCATCTTCGATTGGTTCCGCGGCGACTTCCCCCCCGGCTTCGTGGAACGCTACCACCCCGAAGCGGCCGGACGAAAACGGAAGTACTTCGAGTGGGATTGGAGCCTCAACGATTCACCGAAATGAAAAATAGATAACATTTACAATAGACCGCAACTTTCTGGCAACATGGTGTTGCCGAAGATGCTGTCGCTCCAGACCCGTTGTTGGATTCACGGATTTGTTTGTCTGCTCCTGGCTTGGGCATGGCTCGCCGCCAACGTCACCGCGAGTTACGACGGCAACTGGACAGGTCTATTCTGCGTGGGAAAAGACCGCCCCCTACCCCCCGACCCGGAATTTAACGACGTTCATC
This sequence comes from Acidobacteriota bacterium, assembly GCA_031412835.1. Lineage (GTDB taxonomy): Bacteria > Acidobacteriota > Terriglobia > Bryobacterales > Bryobacteraceae. The sequence goes on from JANODS010001207.1 coordinate 2,917, forward strand.
AGCAAGCGCACGGCCAAGGTTTCGACGGCCAACACTACCTCATCGCGGCGCATGATCCGTTCCTGCAAAAGGATTACTGGAAATTCATCGATTGGCCCGGCCTGCGCTACCTGCGGATTCTGCAGCCCCTTCTCGCTTGGGCCTTGCCGCTGCCTGTGCCCGTCGCCTTCGTCCTCGTCCACCTCCTGTTCGTGGCCTTAGGGACAACCGGCGTTGGCCTCATCGCCGTCGAACGAAACCAAGCCCCTGAGTGGGCCTACGCCTTCCTCCTCCTCCCCGCCGTCTGGATCTCGCTCGACCGGATGACCGTCGATCTGGCCTTCCTGGCGATCTTCGTCTGGGTCTGTTATCGGCCGCGCTGGCTCCCGTTAGCCCTCCTCTGCCTGGTTCGCGAGACCGGATTGGTCGCCGTAGCCGCGGTCGCCGTTTGGCATCTCTATCACAAACGCTGGAGAAGCGCCGCCAGCGCCGCCTCCGCCGCTGCCCCATTCGCCATCTGGGCCTTATTCGTCGCCTCCCGCTTTGAGATGAAGCTGTGGCAATGGCTACCGAACCGAACGCCCTTCGCGCGGACAGTCGAGGATTTGAGCACCCTCGCAGCGGGACGAATGCCCGTCGGGTTGGCCATGGATGCGCTCGCGCTAGCCGCCCTTGCCTATGCCGCATGGTGGGCCTTCCAAGCCTTGAACCGACAGCGAGAGTGCCCCCGCGCCGCCATGGGCGCGCTGTTCGCCGCCATGGGGCTATACCTGTTTGCACTCGGCGATTGGATCCACGTCTACGACTATGGTCGAGTTCTCTCGCCCCTTTTCGCGATCATGCTTCTTCAAGGGATCGCCGTCCGCCGCTGGGAACTAATGGCCCCAGCGGCCTTGATTACCGCCCGCGTCGGAGTCCAACTGCTGCCCCGGCTCCAAGCCATCGCTACGGAATTTTTCTAGTTCCATGAGCCGGGTCTACGCCCACCTAGGATTGGCGAAATGGAACCCCGCCCCCCCTTGCGCCGCCCTTCCCGACCGCCGCTCCCACCCCCCGCGGTGCGGCGTC
>JANODS010001208.1:0-10387 GCA_031412835.1 Acidobacteriota bacterium
CGTTGCCGATGGTGCCGGTGCCTCCGCCCGAGAGTTGGAAGGGGCTGCGCTGCCAGAGGAAATCGGTGGGGCTGCGGAGGTCGACGGGTATGGGGTCGCAGGCTTGGTCTCCGCAGACGCGGACTTCGGGGCGGCGATCGACGAAGAAGTCGCGGCGAGGGCGTTTGAGCCAGAGATCGAGGAGTTCGACCGACTCGGCGTCGCGGCGCAAATCGGGGGTAGAGACCGCGCGGTCGATAAGGTTGAAGAAGGGGTTTTGGTGGTTGGCGGTGTAGCGGCGGGCGATGGCGAAGGCGCGTTCGTAGGTGGCCTTCGTGGGAGAGGTTTCGAGGCGAATGAGCGAGTAGAAGGTGAGGTAGATGAGGTTGAACTTGAAGTAAGAACTCGTCGAGAGGGAATCGAAGGAGACGGGGAGCGAGACGGAATCGGCGAGGCGAGCGCGTTCGGCTTCGTAGAGAGAGGTGAAGCGTTCGGGGTTGATTTGGCGGGCGATTTGGAGGATGGCGAGCTGCTGGTCGGGGCGAAAGGTGAAGACGGGGTTGTTCCAATTGCTGGCGATGAGGAAGTTGGCGAGGCGGGTGACGAGGGGACGGATGGTGGGTCGGAGGGAGGGGATCTGCTCGTAGGCGACGCTAAGGCCGAATAAGACGCCGAGATATTGGTCGCGAGACAGATTGCCGACCCACGAATAGCCAAGGGCGGGATCGCGGAAGATGCCGTTGGCGGCCTCTTCGCGTTCGACGCCGGCGGTGAAGGGCGAGTTGAGCGCGAGGCGGCAGCGGGCGAGGGAATCGTTGCCGGTGACGTCGACGAGGCCTTGGATGCCTTCTAGGGCACGGGTGGCGTTGGCGAGGGCATCGGGGGAGGCGGTGACTCGGAAGCGGAACGCCTCGGCGGCGAGGTAGTGGCCGGTCCAGAGGGCGGAGTCGCCGCAGCGAGTGTAGCCGGTGATTTCGGAGGAGGTGGCAGAGGCGTAGAAGGGGTCGAGGAGAGTGCCGAAGGGGAGATGGCGGGATTGGATGAGAGCCGAGACGGCCAGCGCTTCGGGCTCGGCGGCGAGGGCGGAGAGCGCGGAGAAAAGGGCTACGGCAAGAGGGCGCATGCTATCTGCATTGATAGCACTTATTCCATGGGGGGGAGGATGAGGCCGAAGGTGAGGAAGCCGCGAAGCTTGTCGACGAAGTCTTCGCCGACGGTGACTTTGGCCCAGCGGATGGAGGCGCGTTCGGAGCCTTCGCTGAAGAAGCCAACTCCGCCGGAGCGGAGTCTGGGATCGCGATAGGTGTCGATGACGCGACCGCCGATGATGGTGACGAACCGGTCACTGAGGGCGCGGATTTCGTATTGGTAGAAGGCCTTGTCGTCGAGGGTGATGGGCAAGGGGAGGCGGACGCGACGGGTTTCTTTGCCGCCGATCATGGAGAAGCGAACGAGCTCAGTGATGCGAGAGTCGCCGCGGCCAGAAAGCATCAGCTTAGTGGCGTAGTAGTTCCGGTGGTCTCCGGCGCGGATGGCCCAGTTGACGGATGTATTTTCGATGCGGCCTTCGAATTGAAAGCGGTAGTCGGCCAATCGTTTCGAGTCGCTCCAGATGCGAAGGCCACCCGGGCGGAGGAGCCCGTTGTTGATGCTCCAGCCGGAGTTGGCCGAAGCCGCGGCGGCTTGCCAGTTTTGTAAGTTGGAGGAGACGAAGTCGCTGCGCAGTTCGATGGTAGGAGAGGTTTTGGGGAGGTGGTTGAGTAGCGTGGAGGTCTGCTGGGAGAGCCAACCGGGACGACGGTCGGCCGTTTCCGGAGCTCCGGTCGGCCCGCCCCCTTGAGGATCGAGGGTGAGGAGGAGGACGCCGCCGAGAGCGAGCAGGGCGAGTACGGTGGCCGTGGAACCGACGTTGGACGGGGGCTGTTTGGTGGGTTTGACGACATCGCCGGTAGCGTCCCAGGAGTCGACGGTGCTGTAGTCGAGTTCACCGAGTTCGCGAAGGGCGCGCGCGGAGGTTGTGTTCCCGGCGGCCTTGTGAGCGTCAGAGCAATAGTGACGATCCTTTAGGCTACGGATTAGACCTATCGGTTTTTGGCAGTACTTGCAATTCACGTCTACGTTCCCACCCTCATGATGCAGTGATTCTTTCCATTTGCAACACGGCTCAGTAACTATTCCAGAGGGAATGGGGGATTCACCCTACGCAGGTGCCCTGCTAAAATGGAAAACAGCTCTTTCTTATGCTCCAAACTTGGTACGAAAACTGGATCACCCAATGGGAAACCTCACTTTGCTTTCGGTCGACGGACCGGGTGGTACGGCCATTTGAGTGGGGTATGGAGTGGACCGAAAGATGGCCTCTATCGGCGGGGAGTAAGGCGGATCCGGAGCAATATTTTCGGGAGTTGAACGCGGCGATCCTGGCGGCGCCGGAGTCGTTTTTCAGTTATGAGAAGCCGACGGAATTTCGGCTGGAGGGCGATTGGCTGCGGTTTCGGACTCCGTTGCCGAGCCCGCATCCGTCGAACAATCTGGTGCACGCTTTGTGGTGCCCGGCGGAGAAGCCGAAGGGGAAGGCGGTGGTGGTCTTGCCGCACTGGAATTCGGCGTTGCCGCAGCATGTGGGGTTGGCGAAGGGGATCGCGAAGTTTGGAATTTCGGCGTTGCGGCTGAGCTTGCCGTATCATGATTTTCGGATGCCGGCGGAGTTGCATCGGGCGGACTACGCGGTTTCTTCGAACGTGGGGCGGACGCTGGATGCGACGCGGCAGGCGGTGGCGGATATACGGGCTTGCGTCGATTGGCTGATCGAAGTGGGCTACACGGAGATCGGGATTGTGGGGACGAGTTTGGGATCTTGTTACGCTTTTCTGGCGAGCACCTTTGATCCGCGGATCAAGGTGAACGTGTATAACCACTGCTCTTCGTACGTGGCGGATGTGGTGTGGACGGGGCTTTCGACGATCCATGTGAAGAAGGGATTCGAGGAGCATTTGGACCGGGATCGGCTGCGAGATTTGTGGGGGGCGATCAGCCCGATGAACTATTTGCGGCAGTACGCGACGCACCAGCATAAGAAGAATCTGTTCATCTATACGAAGTACGATACGACCTTTCTGCCTGAGTTCTCGCGCCAGATTGTGGGGGCGATTGCGGAGCACAGGATTCCGCACAAGGTGGTGGAGTTGCCTTGCGGGCACTACACGATGGGCGAATCGCCGTTCAAGTTTATGGACGGGTACCAGATCATCAACTTTTTGAAGAGGAACCTTTAGCGTGCTGGAGCCATTGACGGTGCAGACGCTCGTGAAGGGTTGGCGGGCGGAGGCGGACGGGGAGGCTTGGAAGAGCCGGGAGTTAATTCTGCATCTGTTGCAGGAGACGCCGTACCCGTTTGCGCGGAACCAGTTCGCGCCGGGGCATGTGACGGCGACGGCTTGCGTGATGCATCCGACGGAGGCGGCGGTGTTGCTGGTGCATCATCGGCGGTTGGACCGATGGCTTTTGCCGGGGGGGCACGTGGAGGCGGATATTGATACGACGATGGCCGGTAGCGCGTCTCGGGAAGCGGTGGAGGAGACGGGGGTGATTCTAGATTCCGGGGTGACGCCGGTGTTGGTGGGGCTCGACGTGCACGGGATCCCGGGGCGGAAGAAGGAGCCGTATCATCTCCACCATGATTTGATCTTTCGGTTTCGGGCGGCGACGTCGCTGGTGGCGGGTTCGTCGGAGGTGCGAGGGACGACTTGGTGCTCGGTAGAGCGATTTGGGGACTACGACTTGCCGGATCCGATACGGCGGGCGGTGATGCGGTCGTTGGGGTAAAAGTATTTGGAACGGTGGGGGAGTCGGGGCGCATATAGTTACAGCAGCCTATGGTGAATCGGACCGATGAAGAACTCCTGCCCGCGATCGCCAGAGGCGACGAGGCGGCGTTTACGTTGGTCTATCGACGCCGGCAGGGCGCGATTTATCGGTATGCGATGCAGATGACGGGTTCGGCGGAGGCGGCGAGCGAAGTGACGCAGGAGGTTTTCCTGGCGCTGATGCGGCAGGGGAGCGGGCTGAGCGCGGAACGGGGCAGTGTGATGAGTTGGCTGTATGCGGTGGCGCGGCGGCAAGTGTTGAAGCTGCTGGCGGTGGAGCGGCGATACGAGGCGATGGGCGAGGATGAAGACGGGCCGATGGTGGATCCGCGGGAGGAGTTTGAGAGCGCTGATCTGCGGGCGCAACTGCGGGCGTTGATTCCGACGCTGCCGCCGGCGTACCGCGAGGTGCTGGCGTTGTGTGTGGTGGAGGAGATGACGTATGGCGAGGCGGCGCGCATTGCCGAGGTACCGGAGGGAACGATTCGGTCGCGGCTGCATCGGGCGAAGGCGATGCTGGCGGAGCGGTTAGCTCCGGCGGCGAGGAGAGTGGTGTGATGGACGAGCAACTGCGGGAATGGGCGGAAGAAGAGCGACGGCGGATGGCTCCGCCGGGATTGGAGGCGGTGCTGCTGGGGAAACTGCGGCGGCGGCGCTGGGAGCGGCGAATGTGGTTTGCGGTGCCATTGGCGGCAGCGGCGGTGATCGTACTGTTGTGGCGTCCGGTGGCGACGGTTGCTCCGGCTCCGGTGGCGGCTCCGGTGGTGGCGGTGGTGAAGCCCGCCCCGGTGGTGGTCGCGAAGGCTGTGGCGAAACCGAAGCGGGTGGTGGCGAGGCCGAAGCCGGTGGAGCCGACGCCGTTTGTGGCGGTGGGCGCATGGCAGGCGATGGAACCGATTGAGCGGGGCAGTATTGTTCGGGCGCAGGTGCCGCGGGCGACGCTGGCGAGTTATGGAATGCCGGTGGGCCGCGGTCGTTTGAGTGAGCCGGCACCGGTTGAATTGTTGTTGGGGGAAGACGGGACAGTGCGCGCGATGCGCGTGGTCTCGTCGATACAGTAACGTCAGATTTGAGGAGATAACGAGTATGAAGAAGCTAATTGGATTGGTAGTGAGCGCGGGTGCGGTGGCGATGGCGCAGGCTCCGCCGACGGTGGTGACGCGGGAGCGGATTGAGATCCGGCATACGGGCCCGATGCCGGTGGCGGCTTTTATGACTACGAGTGATGCCGGGATGTCGGTGGAGATGACACTCGTCAAAGGAGCACCGTTCTCGGGGGAGTTTGTGACGGAATCAGTGCAGCAGTTGGCGGACGGGAACCGGATCGTTTCCAAGCGGACCGAGGTTTACGCTCGAGACGGCGAAGGCCGGACGCGGCGGGAGATGGGTCCGGTGACGTTTATCCATGACCCGGTGGCGAAGGTGGAATGGGTGCTGGAGACGCAGAAGAAGACGGCACGGAAGATGATGATGCCTGACATGGGGGACGAAGCTGGGCCCGGGCGGAACGTGATGATTTTCAACCGCGAGATGATGCCGGGTACGGCGAGGACCTTTTCACGCACGGCGGCGCCGGGCGGCGAGTTGGGCAAGTTTGAGACGAAGACGGAGCCTCTGGGGAAGCGGATGATCGAGGGGACTGAGGCCGAGGGAACGCGGACGAGCGTGACGATTCCGGCTGGCGCGGTGGGCAATGAACTGCCGCTCGTGACCGTGAGCGAGCGTTGGATGTCGGCGGAGTTGAAGACGGTCGTGATGACGTCGCGGAAGGATCCGCAGGCGGGGGAGACGACGTACAGGCTGACTAATCTGCGGAAGGGGGAACCGTCGCGGATGCTGTTCGAAATGCCGGCGGACTACACGATTGCGACGGAGGACATTGTTGGACCGATGATTCATAAGATGCGGATTGAGAAGAAGAACGACTAACCTATAGGGGTGCTTCAACTTCCTCCGTTTTTGAACAATCCGGAGCTCTTTACGCTGTCGGCGGGGCTGGCCGTACTCACATCGATGATTACGCCAGCCCTGTTACTTTCGGCGACCGGTACGTTTATTTTGTCGACGTCGACCCGGCTGGGGCGGTGCATTGATCGGATTCGGAAGATCTCTGAACTGCTGGAGAATGACTTCGACCCGAAGCATGAGATGCACATCAACCCGGAGCGGAAGCGAATGCTGTTGGGGCAGGTGGAGATATTGGGTCGGCGGGCGCGCTTGCTGCAGCAGGTGATGCAGGTGCTCTACGTGGCGTCGGGGATGTTTGTCGGGACGAGTGTGGCGATTGGCATTGCTTCGGTGTTCGTGCAGCAACTGAGTTGGATGCCGATTACGATGGGGCTGGGTGGAGCCTGCTTTTTGGCCTATGCTATAGTTCGGTTGATCTTCGAGGCTCGGATGTCTTCACAGGGGTTGCTGTGGGAGATCGAGTTTATGGAACGGGGTGCGGAGAAGCATCAGGGGCCCAGATGACGAACGGGATGTTACCGCCGGTGCTGGAAGATTATCGGCGGCAGATTGAAAGCGTGAAGGCGGGCGGGTTGGCGCTGGCCGAGCAGATGACGCCGCAGCAGATGCTTGAGCGGCCAGCCGTCGGGGCATGGAGCGCGGTGGAGATTTTGGACCACATGCGGCTGACGGTGGAGCAGTACTTGTTTGCGATGGACGCGGCGATGAACGGGGCGGCGAAGGTGGGGGTACACGATTTGGAGCCGCGCTACGGTTGGGTGTGGCGGCTGTTTTTGAAGCTGCTGGAGCCTCCGGTGAAGCGGCGGTTTCGGGCTCCGAAGGCTTTTGAACCGGGGGTGCGGCCGGATGTGGCGGCGACGGTGAAGGGGTTCGTGGCGGCGCACGACGGGTTGATTGAACGGATCCATCGGGCCGCGGAGTACGACCTGGAGAAGGTGAAAGTAGTCTCGCCGGCGAGTTCAATGATCAATCCCCCGCTGGGCTGCGCGATCTTGGCGATGGCAGCCCATGGGCGGAGGCATTTGTGGCAGGCGCGGCGGTTACCGGGTGCGGAACTTCCCGGATAGGGCGTTGAGTTTGTCCTGCATGGAGGGCTGATTTTGCTGCGGCCTTTGCTGCGGCTGGGGACGGCCCCCGCCGGCGGGTTTGGGTTCGAGCGCCTTCATGGAGAGGGCGATGCGCTTGGCTTTGAGGTCAACGGCGAGGACGGCTACCTTGACGATTTGGCCGGCTTTGAGGAGTTCGGCCGGGTCGGTGATGTAGCGGTGGCTGACTTCGCTGACATGGACTAGGCCGTCCTGATGGACGCCGATATCGACGAAGGCACCGAACTTGGTGACGTTGGTGACAACGCCTTCGAGAATCATGCCGACGGAGACATCCTTCATCTCCTTGACGTCTTCGCGGAAGGTGGCGACGACGAACTTATCGCGGGGGTCGCGGCCGGGTTTGCGGAGTTCCTCGCGGATATCGTTGAGGGTGAAGATGCCGACCTTCTCGGTCTTGAACCCTTCCATTTTCACCTTCTCGACGACTTCGGGTTTGGCGATGAGTTCGGGGACGGAGAGGCCGAGGGAGGCGGCAATGGCTTCGACGACGGAGTAGGATTCGGGGTGGACGGCGGTCATATCGAGCGGGTTGTCGCCGTTGCGAATGCGAAGGAAGCCGGCGGCCTGTTCGAAGGTTTTGGGGCCGAAGCCGGAGTCGGCCATGATTTGGACGCGGCTATTGAAGCGGCCGTGTTCTTTGCGGAACTCGACGATCTTTTGGGCGACGCGTTCAGAGAGGCCGGCGACCTGTTTCAGGAGCGGGGCGGAGGCGGTGTTGAGGTCGACGCCGACGCGGTTGACGCAGCTTTCGACGGTTTGTTCGAGGCCTTGTTTGAGGCGGCGCTGGTCGACATCGTGTTGATATTGGCCGACGCCGATGGATTTGGGATCTACCTTGACAAGTTCGGCGAGGGGATCCTGGAGACGGCGGGCGATGGAGATGGCACCGCGGACGGTGAGGTCGAGATCGGGGAACTCCTGCCGGGCGACGTCGGAGGCGGAATAGACGGAGGCCCCGGCTTCGGAGACGACGACGCTGAAGGGGCCGAGGTTGGCGGCCTTGATGATGTCGGCGACTTCGCGGGAGCCGGTGCCGTTGCCGATGGCGAAGGCTTGGACTTTATGCTGTTGGATGAGGCGGGCGAGCGTCTTGACGGAGCCGGCGACATCCTTCTTCGGCTCGAGGGGGTAGATGACGGTATGTTCGAGTAACTTGCCGGTATCATCGACGACGGCGATCTTACAGCCGGAGCGAATGCCGGGGTCAACGCCGATAACGTTGAGAGCGCCGGCGGGCGGGGAGAGGAGCAGGTTTTCGAGGTTGTCGCGGAAGACTTTGATGGCCTCCTCGTCGGAGCGGTCCTTGAGTTCCAGACGGATTTCGGTTTGGATGGAGGGGTTGAGGAGGCGGTCGTAACCGTCTTCGATCGCGTCGTGGAGATGAGGCTGCCATTCGCCGGGGGACTGGCAGACTTTGGCGCGGAGCCAGGCGCAGACTTCGTCGCGGTTGAGTTCGATTTCGAAGTGGAGGATGCCTTCCTTGGCACCGCGGCGGATGGCCAACATGCGGTGGGAGGGGATCTTGGAGACGGGTTCGGAGAAGTCGCCGTACATCTTGAACTTGTCCTCGGGGTCGGGGACGCCTTCGATGGCTTTAGAGACGACGATGCCTTTTTCGCCCATCATGGTGCGGACGGCTTTGCGGTAGTCAGCGTTCTCGGCGACCATTTCGGAGATGATGTGGCGGGCGCCTTCGAGGGCTTCGGTGGGGTCGCCGAAGATAGCGGCGAAGTCGGCGAGGGGTTGGCCGTTGGGGACCTGGGCGAGCATGTAGAGGGCGAGGGGTTCGAAGCCTTTCTCGCGGGCGACGCTAGCCTTGGTTTTGCGCTTGGGCTTGTAGGGGAGATAAAAGTCTTCGAGCTCCGACTTGTCAAAGGTCTTCTCGATTTTGGCCTGGAGTTCGGGCGTGAGCTTGCCTTGTTCGAGGATGGAGGCGAGGACGGTGGCTCGACGGTCTTCGAGCTCGCGGAAGTACTCGAGCTTCTCCTGGATGGCGAGGATCTGGACTTCGTCGAGGTTGCCGGTGGCCTCCTTTCGATAGCGGGCAATGAAGGGGACGGTGCCGCCTTCGTCGAAGAGGGCGATGGTCGCGACCAGGCTTTGGAGCGAGACTTCGAGGAGTTTCGCGATGTGTAAGAGGACGGGAGTAGGAAGGGCTTTCAGATCGGTCATGCTTTACGGAAAGAGTAGAGGGCGTCGGAGATCGAGAAGCCGGCCACCTCGATGCGATTCAGATCGCGGGTTCCGATGCCGTGTTGTTCGGCCAGCTCTAACGTATTGTCGCAAGTTTCGAAGGGTGTTGTCCCGCGGCCGGCCATGGGGTCGAAGCCCATGACGGCGGCGGCTACCGCGTCCGTGCAGACGGCGTTCAAGCCCGCGATGAGGACGCCGGGGGAGCAGCGGCGGAGGTTGTTTTTGATCCAGGGACCTTCGCCGCCGGCCATGGATTCGACGCCGTCGATGATGGCGAGGTCGATGGGGCGGGCGGCGTTGAGGTCGGCGACAACGCGGGGGATGCGGTAGCCGTCCTGGCGGGGGGAGTCGGGGTGAAGCTCCTGGGGGGCGCTTTGGCTGGGGGCGCGTTTACCCGAGTGGAAGACGGCGCCGCGGCCGCCACGGGGGGCGAGGGAGGGTTCGTTTTCGCCGGCACCGTCGCCATAGATGGTGCAGGGAGTGATGCCGAAGATGTTCTTCATGGACATAGTGATGCCGGTGGTGGCGTGCTCTTTGAGCTTGGCGAGGGAGACGAATACGTCGGAATCTCGGAAGATGGGATGGAGGTCGTAGGCGGGGAAGAGGTGGCCGCCGGTGGGGACTTTGAAACGGGCGTAGGCTTTTGCTCCGGCGAGGTAGTTGGTATTGAGGAAGCTGATGGGGCCGCCGGCGTTGAGGAGAACGGAGGGGTCCCAATTGGCGGCGTACATGTATTCTTCGAGGGGGTCGGTGGTAGACCAGGGGGATTCGACGATGGTGACGCGACGGGCTCCGGCGCGGTGCATGAGGAATGAGGTCATGCCGATGACGCGGGGATGGGTCCAGTGGGCGAGTTCGGCGGGGGCGTGGAGGAGGCGCTGGCCGGGGCTGCCGGTGAGGTTGACCTTCATGACGACGGACTTGTTCTTGACGAGCTTTTCGAGGCCGCCGATGCCATCGAAGAGACGGCGCATGACGTTTTCGAGGCCGGGGCCGTAAGTGCGGGAGCGTTGGATGGCGACGGGGGCGGCCGGGGCGGCTTTGAGGGGGAGGGCCAAGAGGGGGGTAGTGAGAAGGGCGCGTCTGGTTAGCACGTCTCTATTGGATCACGGCTATACGGCGGCGCGGAGAAGAGCCGGGCAGTCCTTCGCGGCCTGCCAGACGGCCATGGCGAGGGCCATGACGAGGTCGTCGTGTTCCTGCTGATCGCCCGAGGGCTTGAACTGGACTAACTCGCGTTCGATGTCAACGAAGCCGGGGGCGGAATCGAGT
>JANODS010001209.1:0-6133 GCA_031412835.1 Acidobacteriota bacterium
CCCGCGCTAGAAAATCCCGCAGGTCGATATCGCCCGAGGCGAGCAGGTTCCGCATCGTAATCTCCATGAGTTCGACGACCTCCTTCCCCTTCACCTCCGGCTCCTGCATGAACTGCTCGCGTGCGCTCTCGATCATGTCGATGTTCACTTTCGTCACTGGCCGGAAGCTGCCGCGCTCGACCAGTACCGGCTTCTTCCGCAGCACCTCCGACGGTTGCAGAACGTCCCCCTTCGGCCCGAACATCGCCGCCCCGCTCAGCCCCAATTGCACCAGCTTCAAGCTCATCACCCGGTTGTCCACCCGGCGGAACTCAATACCAGAGAAGTCGATCATGTCGATTTCCAGCCGGTCCGTCGTCAAGTTGTCGAGTAGGGATTCGAGCATCAGGTTCGGCGTGTGATGCAGGAAAAACGCCGCATACAGCAGATTCACCCCGACAATTCCCAGCGCCTCCTGCTGCAGAGGGTTCTCTCGATCCAGCATCCGGACGTGCAGAATAATCGTGTTGTCGGCGTCCCCCGGGAACGCCTGATACTTCACGCCCATCCACCCATGGCACTCGTTGGTGCCCTTAAAGTTCAGCGCCGAAACCGTATCCGCGAAGGTGAAAAACGCCGTCGTGTCGCCCCGCGAAGTCCCCAACCGCTCCACGTTCAAGCTGTGCTCATAATCGAGCATCCGTTCGAGCCGTTCCCGCGAAACATACCGCTTGCACTTGCCGTAAATCGCATCGCTGACGGTCATGTCGTAAGCCGAGATCGACTTCGAAATCGTCCCCGCCGCCGCGCCCACTTTGAAGAACCACCGCGCCACCTCTTGCCCCGCGCCGATCTCGGCAAACGTGCCGTATCGCACGGGGTCCAGGTTGATGCTCAGCGCCTTCTGATGCGTGCTCAGCCGCTGACGTTCCGCTTGCGGGTTAGTTCCGGAGGTTGTGCCCATTCCCCAAGTCTAGCGGCTTAGAAAGTAACTCGCAGCACCACCTCGTGCTGCCGACTGATATTGGCCTGGCTCGACACCTGGCCAAATTGCGCTACGCCAAACGTCGTGTTCGGGCCGCCGAAAACAGCGTGGTTCATCAGGTTGAAGGAGGAGCCGCGCAGGTTCACCTTCAGCCGCTCGGTCACCGAAAAAGTCTTCGTCAACGTCAGGTTCCAATTGTTCATCCCCGGGCTGCGCAGCCACGACGCCCGCGCCGGCGCGTTGCCAAACGTGAAGTTCGCCGGCTGGGCAAATGCAGCCGTGTTGAAGTAGCGCAGCAGCCGATCCTGCACCCTCCCGCTGATCCCGGCGTTCGGATCGCCCACCACATTCGGTCGCTGCCCGCCCGCGCCGGCCAAAAACAGCGTGTTCTGGTTCAGCCCAAAGCTCAGCGGAAATCCGCTCTGGAAGGTGTTGAACATCGCCACGTTCCACCCGCCGATCACCGCGTCCAACGGCTTGCTCATCTGCTGCCCCATCGCCCGGCCCCGCCCAATCGGCACGTCCCAACTCATCGTCGTCGTCAACCGCTGCGGCACGTCGAACGCCGCCGGGCCGCGCTCCACGCCGCGGTTGTACGTGTTTTGATACGGCTGAATATCCGTCAAATTCTTCGCCATCGTATACGCCACAATCGTCGTCAGCCCCTTGTACGCCCGCGTCTCAAACTTCGCTTGCAGCGAGTGATACGACGAACTGCCGAAGGTCGGCAGGTTTCGCGTAATGTTGCCATACGCTGGAAACGGCCGCAGCAACTGCTGGCGCTGCACGGTCCGCCCCGCCAGCGGACCGCTGGTCAACGCGCCGAAGTACGGATTCTCTACGACTGTCAGCAAATTCTGCCCCTCGGCCAAGAACCGCGGGTCAACCTGATTGATGTTCTCCGACACGTTGTTCCCAATCGAAACCTCGCTCGTCAACCGCACGCCCTTGCCCCCGATATAACCCACCTGCACCAGCGACCGCGCGAACAACTGCCGCTGCACGTTCACGTTCCACGTGTGATAGATCGGCGTCCGGTCCGCCGGATCCACATAGCTCACGTTCTGGCCCAGGAACGCCGCCGCGTTCGCGCCCACTGTATTCAACTGTTGCGGGAACGGATTCGAAAGCCGATTCAATGGCGTGATCCCGTCCTGCGAGGTCACCATCGGCGTGGTCACTGAAAAGCCAACGGCATCCACCGAACCCACCACCGGCACGTAGTTCAGCCCATACCCGGCGCGGATCACCGTCTTAGTGTTCCAAGAATACGCGAGGCCCAGCCGAGGCGCGAAGTTGTTGCGATCCGGGTTATAAATGCCTCGATTGGAGTCCGTCGCATACGCCAGCGCCCCTTGCACCGTTTGTGTTCCCAAGCGGTTCGTCGCCATCCGGTCGAACCCCCGCGTCGCCCGGTTGTAGCGCTCGGTTCGCGGCGTCTCGTACTCATAACGCATCCCCAAGTTGAGCGTCAATTTCGACGTCACCCGGAAGTCGTCCTGCAGGAAAAACGCATAGTACTTATTCAAAATCGAAACACCCGTGTTCCGATCGATCGATCCGCTCGCCGCCGTCCCCAGCAGCATCGAAGCCATCGGAAACCCGGTCGTGGCCAGCGGCGTATCCGCCCGAGGCCCGTTTGTCCATGCGTTCGTAAAGCTGTAAGTTCCCGGCCCCGAAAGGTTGCGGAAGAAGTTCCCATACAGCAGCCGCAAGTCCGCCCCGTAACGCAGCAGATGCTTCCCGTGCTGCTCCGATACGCTCGGCTGCAGCGTGTAGGTATAGCCGGGATCATTCACGAGTCCGCTCCCCGCCAAATTCATAAAGCCATTCACCCGCATCAACGGAAACGACGGAGATTGCAACGTGCTGACGAACGAACTCGGAAAGCCCAACGAAGCCAGATCGAACCCAGCCGACCACGGCTTGTTGTCCTCCTTCGCCCGCGCATAGCCCAGCCGAACATCCAGCGTCCGCCGCGGACTCAACAAAAACGTACTGCCCCACGAAATTCCGAAGTTCGGCCGGTTCACCACGTTCCGACCGTCCGATGCCAACCCGTCGAATTGGAACGGGAAAATCAACAGTGCGGTCCCATAGTTCACCCGCACGAAGGTCGTGAATTGGTCACTGAACTTGTGGTCGAACTTCACCGCCGTCATGTTGTAGTTCCGCGGCCACTTCCCGCCGAACGTAAAATTATTCGCCCAGGGTTGGGCGGCGATCGGCGGCGTCCGGTTCGCGGTCGGGAAGAACGCCATCACTTTCTGCGCCACCGGGTCCTGCCGATTCGGCGGAATCACGTTCCCCGCGAAGGGCGTCCGCGTCGGAGCGCCATTCACGGTCGCCACCGAAAACGGATCATAGATCACCTGCGGCACCTCGCTGAAATCGCCCGCCCGCATCTTTGCCGTCGGCGTCGAGCCCAAAAAGTCGATCCCGTTCCCTTCCTTCGAACCCTCGAAGTTTAGGAACCAAAACGACCGGTTCCGCCCGTCGTAAAGCTTCGGCAGGAACACCGGCCCTCCCAGCGCGAACCCGTATGTATTGGCTCCGAAGGCCGCCAACTTCCGCCCCTGGCCCCGCGCAAAATAGCCGTTCGCATCCAGCTTGGAATTCTTGAAGAACTCGTACATCGTGCCGTGAATTTGATTGGTCCCGCTCTTCACCACGATGTTCGTCATGCTCCCGCCGGAACGTCCGAACTCGCCCGACAACGAACCCACTTCCAACTTGAACTCGCCGATCGCATCCACTGCCGGCACCCAACCCGAAATGTTCACGCCCCGGTTCACGTTCACCGTATTCGCCACGCCGTCGACAAACACGTCCGTCGCCGCCACCGGCGCGCCGTTGGCCGAAAACAGGATGTTCGTAATCGTATCGTTCGGCCGCGTATCTTCGCCGTACCGGTTGTTCACGACACCTGGCGTCAGTGTAAACATGAACAACGAACTGCGCCCTTTCAAAGGCAAGTTGTCTCTCACCTCCTGCCGAATCGCCGTCCCAAGCGAAGTCGTGTCGGTTTCAATCGTCGCTACGCTGGCGTTCACTTCCACCGTCTCCGCCGTGTCGCCCAACGCCAAGGGCAAATCCATACGCACCGTCTGTGTCACGTTCAACTCAATGCCGCTCCGGACTAAGCTTCGAAACCCCGGTGCCTTCACCGTCACCTGATACTTCCCCGGGGCCAGAAACTGAAACAGATAGGCACCGTCGCCATCGGTCTCCATCGTTCGATCCACGCCGGTGTCCGTGTTCTTCAACAACACTTGCGCCTTCGCCACCGACGCCCCCGTCGGGTCCGTCACCGTCCCCTGCAACGTTGATCGAAAGTCTTGCGCGAAGGCTAACCCGGCCATCGCGAATACAGCAATCCTGAGGAGTATCATGCGCTGGAGTTATATCACTCTAGTCGAAACCGAACAAGCCTCCCCTTCTCCATCTCTGTCACAAACACGGTCTTCCCGTCCGCGCTGATCGCGACGTTACTCGGCTTCATCCCCAATACATCGATCTCCCGGATCACCTTCCCCGCCGCTGACACCATCGCCACCGTCCCCTTCCCATGCCGCGAAATCAGCAGATTGCCCTTCCGGTCCATCCGCATCCCATCCATCGAAAAATTCGGAAACTCAATCAGCAACGTCTTTCCGCTCAAGGTCCCATCCCGCTCCACCCGAAACCGCCACACCTTCCGCTGCACCGACTCATTCACATACAGATACTTCCCGTTTTTACTCAACTCAATCCCGTTCGTCGTCCCCATCCCCTCGGCCACCCGGGCTACTTTCCCTTCCCGCGAGATCCGCCAAATCTGCCCCGTCCCGTTCCCCCAATTCGGGTCCGACGCCCACAGCGTGCCGTCCTTGGCCATCGCCAAATCGTTCGGCTGATTCATCGTCGCTTCATGGGCAAACACGCTAATTTTCCGCGTCGCCGGATCAATCTTTAAAATGTTGTGCCCGGTGTAATCGGCCACGTATAACTGCCCATCCCGCCCAATCCGAATGCCGTTGGCCAAACTCCCTTTGGGCATCTCGACAAACACTTCGCCCTTGCCTTCCGGACTCACTCGGCCAATCGTATTCTTTCGCTCAAAACTGACGGCGTACACGTTCCCGGCCCGGTCCACCGCCGGCCCTTCGATCTCTCCCGTAAAGCTCTTCTCCGCGGTGACGGGCACCGCCACAAACAAAACTTCCGCTGCCAGTAAAAAGACCATCATGTCCATGCAGTATAGTTCTAACAATGCGTCTTCAGCCAAAGTGGCTCCTCATCGCCCTCCTCTGGTTTTGCTACGTCCTGAACCACGCCGACCGCCAAGTCCTGTACACCCTCTTCCCCGCGCTACAATCCCACTTCGGCTTCTCCAACTCCACGCTCGGCCTCACCGGGGCCCTCTTCCTGTGGATCTACGGCCTCTTCTCGCCCATCGCCGGCATCCTCGGCGACCGGTGGCCCAAGCCCGCGCTCATCGCCGGCAGCGTCGCGCTCTGGAGCCTGTTCACCGTCCTCTCCGGCCTCGCCCCCAACGGCCCAGCCCTGCTCCTCTGCCGAGCCCTTCTCGGCATCGCCGAGTCTTGTTTCATGCCCGCGGCCTTCGCGCTGATGGCCAATGCTCATGGCCCGGAAACTCGTTCGAAGGCCATTGCCCTCTTCGCCACCAGTCAAATGGTCGGCGTCGCCTTCGGCGGCTCCATCAGCGGCTACATCGCCGAACAGTTCCATTGGCGCGTCGCCTTCTGGGCCCTCGGTGGCATCGGCCTTCTCTACGCCTATCCGCTTTATCTCTTCCTCAAGAGCCTCCCCGCCAACATCCGCATCTCGCCCCAATCGGCCGCCCCCGCGCGTCTGGCCGACTTCGCCCGTCTCGTCCGTATCCCGACGCTCCAGGTCGTCTCCACTTACGTCGCCGTCGCCACCTTCGGCCTATTCCTCGTTTACACTTGGCTGCCTACTTTCCTCTACGACAAGTTTCATCTGACGCTCGCCCAAGCCGGCTATGAAGCCGCCATTTACCCACAGATTGGTAGCCTCACGGGCCTCCTCTGCGGCGGCCTCCTCGCCGACGCCGGCTACAAGCGGACGAAGGCCGCCCGCTTCTGGCTCATCTTCGCTGCCTTCTGCGGAGCCGGCCCCTGCATCTTCCTGCTGGGTGCCGCGCCG
>JANODS010001210.1:0-4628 GCA_031412835.1 Acidobacteriota bacterium
CCCAGCTCCAGGCCACCCTCGCCCCGCCCATCGCCGTTCAACGAACCAACCACATTCGCCGCCAACGTCTGTTTGGGATAGATTCGCTTGCCTACCGCTTCCACCGTCACGAAGTCAAACTTGTACGACCGCAGCCGGTCCACCTGTTCCATCGTGGCGTCCTCTTTAATCCGCAAATAGCCCCGCCGCGCCGTCCGGGCCTCCATAATGCTCGCCTCAAGCTCCGCTACGTTCAACTCCAGCGTAGGTGCCAACATACTCGTCGCATAGTCAACATCCGGAATCTGCATCGGGTTAATGCTGATCGCATCCACCGGCACACTCATCGCCAGCTTACCCGCGTCGCGCATCAGGATCTGCCCTCGCAGGGCGATCACCTTGGTCTTCTTGGATTGTTGAGCCTGGGCGCGCTTTGCTAGCTCCTCATGCTCGAAAACCTGTAGCTGCACCAATCGCCCGAAGATAATCAGTCCCCAAACGAGCGCGCACCAGGTAACGGCAATCAACCGCTTATGCGATTGCGGCTCTGCCGTCGTCTCCATGTTGCTGTCCATCGTAATAATTCCACTGGAAACCGGGCGAGCGTGTCGTTGGCCTTACTCACTTGTGCAGTAAGCACGCTCGCCCTACTTCCAGGGCCTTGCGGCCTTTCCTTCGGGGGAGGAAATTCAAGTACAAAAATCGAAAGAATCCGAGGGCGGCTGTTCGCGAACCGAAATTCGCGACGGGGGAGTTGGAATGGAAGGCAGCCGCCCCCGGCATGGAAAAACTGATTCTACTGCTTCGGACCCTGATTCATCGCCAGCGCTGTTGACTTGTCGACATTCAGCACAACCATCGTCTGCGGCGATGCTTCGGCAAAATCTTGATCATCCGCGAGCCGCGCCAAAGTAGCCGGACTCAGTAACTGAGCCTCCATCGCTTCAAGCTGCGCCAATTGCTTTCTCAGCCGCGCCTGCTCGTCCCGCGAACGCTCAATCTGATAACCGGCCAGCTTGCCGTACGCCGTCGGAACAATCATGCCCACCGCAACCACTGCCGATAGGCCGGCCATCCCGATCGTCCGCCAACAGGTCGCTGTAGCCTGCTTGTCTTCCGTGCGGATAACCCGATTGTTATCGATCCGCTTGATAAATAAATGAATGTCCTCGTTCGGCATCGCGCGCAAAGCGCACGGCTCGGTCCGCGGCGTCATCCGTTCCTTAAATTCGTTCCGTTCACCGCCCGCGATCAGCGGCAGCACCCGGTTAAATACACTTGCGAAAGTGGCCATTTTCTACTTCCCCCTCGACATTCCCTACTAACTCGATTACACTAGTTCCAGTACGCGAAGCGTGGCGCTGCGGCTGGCTGAGTTTTCAAATACTTCCCGATCCGTCGGTTTGACGGCATGTTTGGTTAATAGTCGCGCCCGCCCTTCCTTGTGCAAGCGTTGAAAATACGTTTTTACAATCTTTGCTTCCCCGGAATGAAAAGCAATTACGGCGGCTCGTGCGCCAGGCTTCAGTAACTCGGGAAGCGCTTCCATCAGCGCGGTAACCTCGTCCAACTCTTGATTTACAGCCATCCGAAGAGCCATGAACGTCAAAGTAGCCGGGTGTAACTTGTGGCTCGTACGTGGAACCGACCGGGATACAATCTCCGCTAACTGCAGCGACGAATATATTGGTCGGTTCCTTACGAGTGCTCTGGCTATGACGTAACTCCTCCTTTCTTGGGCTAAGTTGAACAACAAATTCGCCAACTCCCGTTCCGGAAGTTGATTTACTAACTCGGCGGCTGTAAATCCCTGAGAAGCATCCAGCCTCATATCCAAGGGACCGTCCGTCGAAAAGGAAAACCCACGCTGACCCGTTAACTGCACCCGCGATACGCCCAGGTCTGCCGTCAATCCGTCCAGCTTCCCCACGCCCCGCTCCCGCAGCACCCGGGGTGCCTCCGAAAACGCCGTGTGGATAAATTCTATGTTTTGCGGCCCGTCCGCCAAGTTCGCTCTGGCCATCGCCAGCGACTCGGCATCCCGGTCCAGCGCATAAACCATCCCCGGTGCCGCCCGCTCCGCGATCGCCCTCGAATGAGAACCCATGCCGCATGTCAGGTCCCCATACACGCCGCCCGGATGGATGTTCATCCATTCCATGGTCTCCGGCAGTAGTACGGGATAGTGCATGCATCTGATTTCCGTTACAGCATCCGCGGGCCGTCTGGCCGGGACTGTTGCTTGTTGGTTGCTTCCGCGGCATCACGCCGCCGCAGCTCATAATCGGACTTCAACATTCCCCGCAGAGTGCCTTGGTGATTCATCATCATCAACTCCGCACCCTTAAGGTTCATCTCCGCACGCAGCGTCGGACTCGGAGTGAGCCGAAATTCCTTGTCGAACTCCGTCATCCAGCCGTAGTGCTGCATCGTAATCGACCAGTCCTCGTACTCTTCTTCCGACTTCTCCCGGAAGGCGGTCGCGTTTTGCTTGATCCAAATCTTCCGCGGAAAAATCTTCAGCCAACCCTTCTCGAACGTGATAAAAAACTCGGTCTCTTCCAACTTGTGTCTGAAGTAGCCCTCCCATTCCCGAGGAATGGCCAAACGCCCCTGACCGTCCACCTTGAGAGTGAAACTCCCAGACGGTGCCTCAAGCTGTTTTTGGCTGAGCTCTTCTTCTGTCACGGCTGTACTCGTTTAAACTTTGAGAGTCTCTTGCTACCACTTTGAAGGTGCTTCAGAGCTACTATTTCAAAAGTTTACGCTGCCTGACGATGCATAGCAAGGAAAATCTTCCGAAAGATGTTCCACTTTCTCCCGCTAACCTGCTGTTGAGAAACGCCTTACGGAATCATCTGAGCGTTAATGGCGATAGAAAGGCGAAGCCAAGATTAACTCCACAACCCGTAGTACTCCCGAGCTAACGCAGCCCCAAGAAGCGCGGCCGCCCTTCCCTTCACGAACTGCACTTTGCTACGCTCGTAAAGTGCACTCGCCCATCAGCCTCTATGACATGGAACCGGGTCCAGACTGCCCCGAAATTTGCCGCGCTATCGTGGAGATCCCCAAGAACTCCGCCAACAAAATCGAATACGACGGCAAACTAGGGATTTTCCGGCTCGACCGCGCTCTCTATTCGCCCATGCATTATCCCGGCGACTACGGATTCATCCCCGGCACCCTCGCCGAGGACAACGATCCGATGGACGTCCTCGTCCTTGTCCAGGAGCCCAGTTTCACCGGTTGCTTGATCGAAGTGCGGCCCGTCGGCGTGCTAAACATGGTCGATGCCAACGAAGGCGACCAGAAAATCCTGGCCGTTCCCACCAAGAACCCCCGCTACGATCAGATCCACACGATGGACCAGATCTTCCCTCACGTCCGCCGCGAGATCGAGCACTTCTTCTCCATCTATAAGGAACTCCAAGGTTCCATGCCCAAGATGGACGGCTGGGGCGGCCCCATCGAAGCCCGTAAGGCCATCATCGAAAGCCGCGCTCGTTACCTTGATGTGAAGAAGGCCGCCTCGACGCCACCGCCCGAGGCATAGCCAACATGTCCGAGTGCCGCCGATATCTCGTCCGCGGCCAAGTGCAGGGAGTCGGTTTCCGTAATTTTGTCCAGCGCGAGGCCGTCTCTCGTGGCCTCCGAGGCTGGGTCCGCAATCTCGACGACGGTCGCGTGGAGGCTCTCGCCGAAGGCCCGCCCGCTGTCCTGTCCGATTTCGAGGGCCGACTCCACCAAGGCCCCCGCTGGAGCCAAGTTCGAGGGGTTGAAGTAATCGAAGCCCCTCTCGGCACCTCTCCCGGTTTCGCAATTCTTTAGCGCGCAGACACCAATCAGTCCGGTCCTGGGCCCGAAAAGGGGATGGCCACTTCTGCGTAACTTCCCGGCGTGGCCGCGTTCACCGCCGCGTCAATACGATCCAAATGGAACCTAACCTGTGACCATTTCGTCGTTCCCGTCAATACGACGAGTGCGATCTTCCGGCCCGCTAGGTTTTGCTGATAGCGAATGCTTTTGTCGGTCGTGAACAAAAGGTCAACCCCCTCTTTCTCCGCCGTGGTCAGCAGCGTGCCGTTGGTCAACATCTCCCAGCCTCGAGATTTGGCAGTAATCACCGTGTGCGCCCGGAGTGCGCGAGCTACGCCGCGCGGAGCTCCATGATCAAAGAGGATGAGCATGACCAACTGCTGGAACCGTGCCCTGCATAGGGACCTGAAGGCTCTGCGCAACGAAATGGAGTACGGCGGCAATTTGCTCCCGGGTCACGTCGAACTGTTCCATCACCTCCTCAATGCTCAAATCCTCAAGATTTTCGATGATTGTGGCGACAGGTAACCGCGTATCCCGAAATACCCATGCACCGCTCACCTTGCCGGGTATGCTCTCAACTGCGGAACACTGCGACCAATCCAAACTAGCCATTTTGATGCCTCTTGTCTAAGAGTACCCTCAAATCGCAACCGAAATTGCCACCCCCCACCGGAATTTGATCCTGTTCAATCGCCGAAGTTCGCCGCAAGCACGGGGACAAACACTCTCCGGGCCCCTGATAGAATCGGGCCATGAAAGTCGTACCTTCCCGTGACGAAGCGTCCAATCGCGTCGGGCTCAGTCCAACTCTTCTGGCGCTCCGGAAGGCG